>CAZION010000197.1:0-11337 GCA_964540865.1 uncultured Victivallis sp. | reverse complement strand
CACCTGCTCGGCGACCTCTGCTTCGCTCAATAATTTTATAAGCGATTGTTTCCCGACAGACGCAGTATAATACCGCTCCCTGAGACGACTTATTGTATTAAAAACATGTAACACTTTCGGCATAATTAAAACATACACTATTTCACGTTTTTATCAACATAACCGTGAAAAATTACAATAAACAGGCATTTTTCACGTTTTTAAATGGCATTAAAAATCCCGCCGTGGCGAAAGAAATCAGATCATGGGCGGATCTCCCGTCAGCCACCCGGTAGCCGCCAGAGCCAACCCGGATATTTTATGAACTAATAAATTAAGCCATAAAATGCTAACAATTAAGCTGGGTTTTCATTCATTCCCCTGCCAGTTTATCTGGCAGGAGAAGAAGATTGTGGGGCTAATGGCTCAGCCGTTAGCCTCCCAATCTTAACTTCCCGTGGGATAAACCCACGGGGGAGCTAATTCTCATTGTCAGCTTTTCTAGCAGTAGGCACCCAGTTTAACTGTTACTGAAGTATCATATGGTTCAGGCTCATTATTAAATGCAATATATTGATGATAAATATTTTAAGTTGCAACGACCACGAGGAGGACTGGAGGAGGACTACGTGCCTCTGTGCCTGCCGCTGCTGGCGGAGACTAATCCGTTACTACACGGGAGGACCAAAATACTTATAGTCGGAGGAATTTCAGATACCGCCGTAATGACTGACAGAATCAATCAAGGAACTTGAAATATGAATAGTGAAGATTATCATAATTCAGGACGGAGCATTCTACAATAACAGAAAGGTACCTTGCTGTGAAAGACTTCAACAGTTTGATCCTGGCGTCTCTCTTCTTTATGCTGGCATCAGTGGCTGCCGCCGAATCGGAGAATAAAGGCATGCTTGTAAGGTTTGAATTAAACCCTGACAATTCTCGCGTATTGAGCACCCAGAACGTGGCGCTGCCCATTTTCGATCAGGCCTCTTTGCCAATCGACCGATTTCCCAGCAAGTCTGCGTTTTATCCGGTAAACACATTCAGCACCATCGACGATCAATTTAAACTTTTAGGCGCCATCGGAAAAAGCGTTCCCTTTTCCTGGAAAGAAAAAGAAACATCCATCTACTTGGTGTTCAAGGGAAAACTAATTAAGACTGACACCTATCTTCTGGAATTGAATGACTCTGCTCCGTCGTCCAAGCAAGTGGGGGACTTGAAAGATCCGTCCTTACTATATTTGCCGACCAATTTCACTTCCGAACAGGAGTTGAAGGAATCGGAACTGTATAAAAAACTCAAGTCCGCTTACAATCCCGCTGTGGCAAAGGAGATCAGATCATGGGCGGACCGCCCATCAGTCACCCCGTAGCCGACAGAGCTAACCTGAATATTTTATGAACCACCAATTTCAGCAGAAGATAACTTCCAGACTCATATTTTGGCAGCAGTGGAAGACGGACGCAACAGTTTCAAACAGAACAAATACACCAACGATATGAATGCAACTAATTCTAATATAAGTATATGCCCAGCATGGCACTTTATACCCACCCGAAATGGCTGAGAATCCCGTGTTGGGAGGTTTGAAAGTTCACGTTGTAGAAATGCTCAATCAGATACTAGAGAATGGATATAGGAAAATGACAGAATCAAGAACAGGAAGGTTCAATATCATGATTCGAACGGGGGCTCTGATACTATCGGTTTGTATGCTAGCTGTTTTTTCAGTTGGAGCAATGGCTGGGGAGGCGCTAACTGTTTCTGAATGCAACGCTGACGGAAACGGCAAAAAAGAAGACTTGGCGAAGGAATTTGCAAATCGCATCGGGAGTCGTGATGGCTGGTCGGCAAAGGTGATTGCCAATCAGAATTGGACTAAAGTCCCGGCCGGAGCGAACGCAGGAAAACATGTAAATCTGATGGGAGTTAAGTTCGGAAACAGAGTCGATTTTCTGGCATTTCTTCTCGGCAATGATGGATTGGTTGAACATGCGGTAAGAGTTCCGGCTCTGGAACAGCAGGGTTCCACAGGTTGGTTTACACTATCGCCCGGACGTTCACAGCTCATACGAAACGCTCCGACGGATCTGGTTGCTGAATTCGCCAATTCCATGCAGGAACGCTCTGCAGAAAAACCGATATTGGCAATTGATATTCAACCATGGCCGGAAAACGATATCGAAGATGCATCACCAGGAACGAAAAATCCAGGCAAAACTGATTCGATAAAACTCATGCAGCTTGTCTGCGCAGCTGCGTATCAGGCGGGATATCGCCCTGCTCTGAATGAATCACCAAAGGAACCTCTCCTGACTTTCCGTTTCCGTCAACATGCCGACAGTTTCGATATCCGTGCAGATTATGCAACCGGCGCTGAAAGCGGCGGGAAAAAAGCATCTGCCACCCTATACGGAATCGGTTTTGAGGACATCTACGAAGCACTTGTTGTCAGCTCCTGCAATATGCTGAAATGGAATGGAAAGCTTGCCGGTTTTGCAAAGCTTGGTTCCGACAATTTTATTCCTCTGGCGTTCTTCAGCTTGGCTTCCGATAACGTCAGCATGAAGCCGCTGATAGTCGGTATTGAATCGGATCAAGGCAAACCGAAACTGACCGCGCTCGCACCAGGGAGAAATAATCCAGTTTGGGCATTGACCCTTTCTAAGAATTCTGAAAAGAATATCATTGTTCATGGTGACGGCATATATCTGAAAACAGAAAAAGGATTCACCAAGGTTAACCTGAAGACAGGAAAACAGGAATCTGTTACAGAGGGAGCGGCAAATGCCCTGGAAAAGGAAACTTCTGAAAACGAATTCAATATCAGCGGACTTTATCTGAAAATTGAGAAGAACGGAACTCTCTCGGCAAGAAAGAACGAAACAGATAAGCCTCAATGGGAACAATCCATCGGCGATGTTCTTCTGGTGCCTCCTGTCTTGCTCGATTCCAAGATTCTGCTGATCTCAAAAACAAACCGTATCATGTCACTGGATCCGGCAAACGGAGCGATTACCGCCGAAAATAGTTGGCCGACCTGGCTGACAGCAGCGGCAATGCTTTCAGGCCCGGACCCAAAACTTGCCTGCATGGATATCAGGAACCGTTTCTCATTGCTGGGACCAGATTTGAAAACAGTGACGAGTCTGCAATTTCCTTTCCCCATGCATCCGCTGATTTTCAATGCCAATAATTTTCCTGAGCGCTGGAATTTCGAAGAGGGGGAACTGGTTGAAAGTGGCCCGTCCTGCCTCATGTTTGACCGGGATGGCCACATTTATATTTTCATGCTGAAATCCCTGAAAGGGAAATTATAATGAATAATAACATAAAATATTTTGCGTTAATGTTTTTATCAGCCGGGATCCTCGCCTCACCGATGTCCCTTAAGGCTGGCGCTCTTGAAGATATGGATAATTCAAAGGATACCGTTGAAACCGATATGCTGAAGAATATTGAATCTGACATGAACAAGGATGACCTCAAACTCCTGAATATAACCTGCTTCACCCAACTGAAATGCTGGAACGGCGTCGAAAGAGAAGACCGGAGCAAAAAGAAAGGTGAAACAGCGAAAGATGAAGCACCGACCGGATGGACTTCAAAGGCAAATGAAGACTGGATAAGTCCCATTGCTGGAAGCACTGCACCGGCTACAGCACTGTTCGAAATCCCCGAATCCGGCAAATATAGAATCTGGATCCGGCGCATTGGCAATACATTAAAACCGGACCCGGTTGCATTGACGCTGACAGGATCAAATCAGACTCAATATATTTTCGGTTCAAATGCACTCACCTCGGCTCCAGCCAAAGAACAGGAAAAAAAAGGAGCGATCCTTTTTGAAGATGAAGCCGTCAAAATGACATCCCCAAGCGGACCGACTCCTGTGTGGGAGTATTTGGATACAGACCTTAGAAAAGGGCCTACAACCTTTGCCCTGACAGTTCAGAAAGGGACTCCGCGGCTCGGAGCGCTTCTGATTACGAAATCAAAAAGTTTCGAGCCCAAACTAGGCAAGGATTCTTACAATAACCTGAACCGGGTATATTACCGGGTCCTCGTTAAAGGTGATCCAAAAAAGAAGGGAGGGACATACGCTGTTCCAGACATCGCAATGACCTACCATTGGACTTTCGTTCCGACCGGTTCGCACACACCCATATGGTATAGCTGCCTGAACAAAACCAGCTTTAAATCAGACCCAAACAGGATTACCGGTTCTGACGGCAAAACAGATATCCCGGTCGGACAATGGACAAACTGGATCGACGCAACATGGTCCGCCACAGGAAATGGTCCATGGGCTACCGGAATGATCAGTTTCTCAAAAATCAAAACCGGCGAAGCGGAAATAGAACTTGCATGGAACCCGAATCCTGCAACTGTTGTTAAAAAAATCAGTGCAAGAATAGAGGATGGTAGAGCTGTCTTCATGATTCCTCTTTGCCGGAATGTAGTTTCTCCAATCAAGCCCGACCCGGCTGAAAAAACGCCAGTATGGGGCATTTTTGACACTGCATATCTTGCGCTCCTCGAAAGTGCCGAGGATGTTCACCGCCGTGAACAGGAATGGGGCAAAGACGCTCTCAAGGAAATGAATTTTCAGGAAAATCAGCCCTTTGTAAAATCGTTCCGTTTTATTTCCGGTTGTAATGTGGCACCGAGCGCTATGGATGCCGCCGCGGAAATGCTGGTAAGCCTTGGCATGAACACACTGGAAGGACTCAGTCCTTCACTCTATCAAAAACTCAATCTTGAACCCAGAAACTTCCTGTCATATGCCGACTGGGGGGGTTTGTCAAATACTCACGATCCGGCGGATCCGGCAGCCGCTGGAACTATCAGGGACAATCTGGGAAAAAGTGCAGCCAGCGGAGAGAAAGATAGACCCGGCTTCAGAAAAATGGTCAAAGCAATCAAACTCGGAGATGAAATAGGCCCTATTGCTTCGGCGGACAAAATAAACTCTTCAGCAGATTGCCGTAAACGCTTCCATGATTATCTCAGCAATATTCTTAATGAGCGAAAAACAGATGCAAGAAACTTTTTTGGAACTGACAGCGTAAATGATCTGGAATGCATGTCAGAACTGCCATCAAACCCGGGGCTGTTCGAACGCCGCCTGTTCTATCATTCCCACCTGTTCCTTTATCAGTTGACGGCAGACTATTACAGACAGATCACCATTGCGGCCAAGGATATTTTCCCGGAAGCCAATACTTATGCGAATTATTCACCCCACCCGATATTGTTGGGCAGCCAGACAATGAATAATTCCGAATGGTTCAGCCTTTCCCGCAAGGGAGGTGCAAGCATGGCATGGGGAGAAGACTGGGCAAGCGGAGGAGGAACCTGGGGATATCACGGGATCGAAGTGGTAAGCTATTATGGCGCATGGGTCGAATGTGCAGCTCGGAAAAACGGTGATCCATCCGGCTTCTACAATGTTGTCACATGCGGCAGTCCGGATCATAAAGCAATTTCTCTCGCCAGCAGGAACATACGGAATATCCGTTTTTACGAATTCGGCCCCAAATATGCAGGCGCTGAAGCCAGCAATTTCTGGAGCGAAACAAAGGAACTCTATCCGCCAATCGTCAAGGCTACTCATGTTTTCGGGCTAGTCGACGACATACTTAACGAATCAAAACCTGAACAGCGGAAAGTTGCACTTCTATACAACCGCCCTGATGAAATCATGAGCGGTGGAACCAATTATATCCAGATGGATCGAGCACTGACTTTCACTGCACTAGGCAATGCACATCGCAATGCAGATATCATATTGACCGATGACTTGCTTCCCGACATTCTGAAGAATTATCAGGTATTGTATCTTAACGGATTTAATCTTCCTGCCTCAACAATCCCTGCAATTAAAGAATGGGTTGAAAAAGGCGGAACCCTGGTCGTAAGCGGTGGAACCGGATGTCTCGATGAATATGGAAATCCCCTTCCGGAATTTGCCGAAATCTGCGGCGCAGAAGCATCCTTTGCAGGCAAATCCAAAGGAAGCTCCCATCCTGTGGGTCTTCAAGCTCACAACCCTATAGACAAGGTGCGGGTGGAAAAAACCGAATTCACTCCAGCTCTTGAAGCTGATATTGTAGGATCAAAATTCATCCTGAAACCCACCTCCGGCAAAACCATCGCAAAATATGCCGATGGAACCTGCGCCGGAGTTTTGAATCAGCTTGGAAAGGGCAATGTCATATGCTGGGGATTCCAGCCGGGAGTGCTTTACAAGGGAGATGTTCCAGGCACAAGCACATATCGCAATGATCGACTGAATCTGGTGGTGGGACCGGCAGCCAAAACACTTGAACAAATATCAGTGGACAGTAACGCAACTCAGATGGAAATGACTCGCTTTGAAAGCGCAAAAGGCATAGCGGTCCTTCTGAATAATTTTGACTTCAAAAACTGGAAGAAGGAATTGCCACCGGTAAAAATGACAGTCAGAACCGACCGCAAGATCACACGAGTCGAATCAGCAATGGCAGGAACATTGAAGTGGCATCGGACAGGAGATTTGATCGAAATAGAACTGCCAATGCCGCAAAGTGTCGATACAGTCGCATTGAGAGAGTAAAGCAAATACAAATTCAACAGCTCCATCGTTTCAGGCCATAGAGGCAATTTTGAAATTACCTGTGAATTCCTGAAAACTCGGGTTATGCTATATATATAACAAAAGAACAGCCCTTGCTGCCTTGACCACCATACTATGCTTGAATATCTTTAATTCATTGATAGCTTGTCACTCCATAGCTGTTTGACTGAGGCTGATTAATACAGCAAGTCATATTTTTAAACCGTATTTAAATACAGGAGAAATTGCCATGAAAATACTTGTAGTCGGAGGAGTTGCAGGAGGAATGTCGGCTGCGGCAAGGGCGCGGCGCCTCGGAGAAGATTCTGAAATCATTGTATTTGAGAAGGGGAATTATGTTTCCTTTGCAAACTGCGGACTTCCGTATCATATAGGAGGAGAGATCAAGAACCGCGAATCCCTCCTTCTCCAGACACCCGACTCCCTCCAGAAAATCCTCAATCTCGATGTCCGGACAAACCAGGAAGTTGTTAAAATTGACCTCATTTCTAAAAAAGTCACCGTGAAAGATTTGAAGGGCAACCGTCAATATGATGAAAATTATGACAAGCTTGTCCTCTGTCCGGGTGCCATTCCGATAAGACCCAGACTTTCCGGAATTGAACATGAGAAGCTTTTCCTGCTGAGAAATATTGAAGACATGGACAAGATCAAGTCAGTGATTGACGCCGGGACTGCGAAAAGCGCAGTTGTCATAGGTGGCGGATACATAGGGATAGAGATGGCTGAGAATCTCGTTTTGAGAGGTTTGAAGGTTCACGTTGTCGAAATGCTCAATCAGATACTTCCGCCGTTTGATTTTGAAATGGCCAAGGATCTTCAGAATCACCTCACCGCAAACGGAGTAAACCTGCATCTTGGAACCGCCGCCGCCGCATTCAGGGACATTTCAGGCAGAATTTCTGTTGAACTTCAGAATTCTGAAGTGCTGGAGGCAGACTTGGTAATTCTTTCGGTCGGTGTCCGACCAGATACCGAACTTTCTAAAAACGCAGGCCTCAAACTAAATGAAAGAGGGGGGATAGTAGTTAATGAATTCATGCAGACATCCAACCCTGACGTCTATGCTGCCGGAGATGCCGTTGAAGTTGTCGATACCGTAACCGGACAGCCATCACAGATCCCGCTTGCGGGTCCGGCAAACAGGCAGGGAAGAATTGTTGCCGACAATATTTTCGGAAAAAAATCTTCATATAAATCCACCCTTGGAACCGCTATTCTTAAGGTATTCCAGATGACTGGAGCCTGCACGGGCGCTTCTGAGAGGACCCTTAAAAAGAACAATATCCCTTATTTGAAGGTTTATTTGCATCCGTCAAATCATGCCGGCTATTATCCGGGTTCAACTCCGATTCATTTTAAACTCATATTTTCGCCTTCTGACGGTAAAATTCTGGGTGCCCAAGCGATCGGTTTCGATGGGATTGACAAGCGCATTGACGTCCTTGCGACGGCCATAAAGGCGGGTATGACCGTCTACGATCTGGAGAGTCTTGAGCTTTCTTATGCCCCTCCTTACGGATCGGCAAAGGATGCTGTAAATATGGCAGGTTTTGTCGCAGCTAATCTTCTTAGGGGAGATATCGATTGCTGGTATCCTGAAGACTTCCCAGCCAAAACCAACAACAGCTTGATTATCGATGTAAGGCCTGAGGACATGTTCAATCTCTGGCATATTCCGGGTGCCATCAACATACCGCACGGCAAGCTTCGCAAGGAACTGGACAAGCTTCCGAAAGACAAGGACATTTACCTTTACTGTAAAGTGGGATTCACCAGTTACCTTTCATACAGGCTTTTGAAACAGAAAGGTTTCGGAACGAATAATGTCCTGAAAACCCTGTCCGGCGGAATTATGACTTTCTGCTGTTACCACGGTCCTGGGATATGTTCTTCTGAAAGGAAAGTACCATTTGTTCCTTATTCATCCGAACCTGTGAAATCTGAGAAGTTCACCCCTGCTGATGCGGAAAAAGCTTCAAAACAGGAACTTGTTCTTGATGCATGCGGCCTTCAATGCCCCGGTCCAATAATGAGGATAAAAGCCTCGATGGATAAGCTTTCAGACGGAGATGACCTGATTGTTTACGCGAGCGACCCTGGATTCGTGAACGACATCAAATCCTGGTGCTCTCAGAACGGCCATCAGTTACTCGGCATTTCAGGTAAAATTCCGAAAGTTGAGGCTAGAATAAGAAAGGGCAATCTGACGGAGTTGCGAAATTCGCAAACTTCGATACCGCGTGAAACCAACAAGACAATAGTGGTCTTTTCCGGGGATCTGGACAAGGTTTTGGCCTCTTTTGTAATAGCGAACGGGGCTCTTGCCATGGGTAGCAAGGTTACCATGTTTTTCACGTTCTGGGGAATTAACGCCCTTCGAAAAGGTGGACCTCAGGCATCGGGCAAAGGGCTCATGGATAAAATGTTCGGGATGATGATGCCGAACGGTGCAAGGAAGCTGAAACTTTCAAAAATGAATATGCTCGGGATTGGCACGGAAATGATGAAAATGGTGATGAAAAACAAAAGAGTCGATGATTTGCCTACACTTATTGAATCCGCAAAGGAAGCGGGGGTACGGCTAGTTGTCTGTTCAATGTCAATGGATATAATGGGGATGAAAGAGGAAGAGCTGATAGACGGGCTCGAAATAGGCGGAGTTGCAACCTTCCTCCAGGAAGCTGACGCATCAAGCGCGACATTGTTCATCTGAGGAGGCAATTGCAAAACTCGAGTTTTGCAGGAATTCAGTAGTCAGAAGACATCCGCCGTGGCGGACTGGCTACTTTTGAAATTGGCGCTGAGGCTTGTTTTGATTATAAACCTTATTGCCAGCTTCCGCTCACTATTGTTTGTGGACGGCCTGACAATGTCTTGTCGAGGGCATCGTTCCTGAAATTCTTTGACCAACCGCAATGCCCGTCAGCAAATGCGATATTGGCGCCACCGCTGTGACGCATGCACCAGTTGGAAAAGCTTCCAACGCCATAAGAGTTATATGGATCTGGAAGACTGGAGCTACCTGTCATTGATAAATCTGAGAACCCGGGATAAGTTGAGCCCCCACGACTCCAAACAGACGACATCGCATCGCATAATATAACAAGCTTGTCCGGGAACTGTATTGTCGTATCCCTGTACTTGCTCCAGTCATCTCCAACCTTCGGAGCAGCAGCCTCATTGATCCCGTAGGCTATTTGATAAGGCAGATCGCTTGACTTATAATACCAGTCAGCCTGTGATGGGCAGCACAGGGAGTTAACTTTCCTGGTCGAGGTCTCGCTTCCCCACAGGGTTCCGAGTGTGCCATTGTAGTAAAACCACCAACCGTTGCCTCCTCCTCCCGGGATATTTATCGTTCTCGGCGGCATATAGCCGTTCCAGTCAGCGCAATACATTACCCACAAAGTGGATATGTTCTTCAGATTGTTCTTGCAGGCCGTGGACTTAGCCTGGTCCCTTGCATTTTTGAGGGCTGGCAGGAGCATGGCTGCAAGGATTCCGATGATCGCTATTACAACCAGGAGCTCAATGAGTGTAAAAGCCTTGCCTCCAGGCGACCGTTTGCTGAAGATCTTCAATTTCACAAGCCACCTCACTTATATGTTGGTTCAGGTTTGATTACATTTCTTCCGTTGCATACGCCACATGCTACAAACTCCCTGAAAATATTAACAGCCTTTGATGCGATCTCACTGGTATCGATCATAATGGACCACATGCCTTCAAGAACAATGGTTCCGTCACAACCCACCACAATAATGTCTTCAGGAATTCTGAATCCGGCTTTTATCAATTTCCCGTAAAGAGTTACTGCCTCAATGTCATTTTCACAGAAAACACAGTTCAAGGCTTCAGCATTTCCTTCAAGCATTGAAATAATCGCCCCTGAATCGGCAAATGGCTTTTTCCCGACCAGAGACAGTCCTTTCTTTTCCATTGAAGAATAAACATGGTTAAACTTGGTTTCAGCCAGATGGGGATATGTCTGCAGAATATTTGAAAGAACGGCAATCTTGTTTTTCCCGGCTTTAATCGCCTTTTCAAAAAGTTCATTGTAAGCTGATGAAAAATCCAGCTCAATATTGGGCATGTTGATGCTGTCGTTGAACGTGCAGCATATGCCGACCACAGCGTGCGAATCCGCTATTTTTTCCAGAACATCCCTGTTGCCGATTGAAACCAGAACGCTTCCCGATGTGGAGAGGCTCCTGTTAAGTTCAGCGGTTTTCCCGACAGAGTCGCATATTATCAATTCATATCCGTGGGCTGAAAACTCCTTTGTCAGATTTGATGCAAGACTTCCGAAATAAGGATTTTCTAGCTCACCCATGTATACGGAGACAATTTTCAGGTTGTTCCTTGCAAGGCCCCTTGCGAGCAGGTTGGGAGTGTAGTTGAGCGCCTTTGCAGCGTCAAAAACCCTTTTCCTGAATGCTGGCTTAACGGTTTCCTTCCCGTTGAAAACCCTGCTGGCAGTGACTATAGACACTCCGGCTTTTTTTGCTACAATTTTAAGAGTGGAGCCCATGTTCATCCCATTTGTTTAACCGCTTATACATAAGTATAACCGATTTCACCTTGAAAGTCAATAGGCTGGCGAAAATAATTCACTTTTCGAGGCTTGGTGCGTAGATGCCATATTGGACTCCAGGGGTAGTTTTGAAATCAGCTCTTTAATTAGGCGGCCAGAGGCCGCAACTTTTCTTGATTTAAAGATTCAATTGTTA
>CAZION010000196.1:0-11375 GCA_964540865.1 uncultured Victivallis sp. | reverse complement strand
GCACCGGAACCAGATCTTCAAGACCAAGGGGCCGCAGTCGTTCGACCTGCGGATGTTGAAAAAAGACGGTACTGTATTCTGGGCGCATTTGGAGAACACCACCGCTGAGACCGAAGACGGCAAACCAGTATGCCGCATTGTGATCAATGATATTACAGCGAGCAAGCAGGAGGAAACAGAGCGTAAAAAGTTGGAAGCCCAGCTTAACCAGTCGCAGAAACTTGAGTCCATTGGACAACTGGCAGGCGGCGTTGCCCACGACTTCAACAACATGCTATCAGTGATCAACGGGTATTCAGAGATCGTATTGAGAAAGATGAATGCCTCGGATCCGAACTATTACCGCGTGCAGGAAATCAACAAGGCCGGAAAACGCTCTGCCGATCTCACAAGGCAGCTTCTTACATTTGCGCGCAAACAGACCATAGCTCCAAAAGTGCTGGACTTGAATGTTACTGTCGCCGGCATGCTCAATATGCTCCAACGCCTTATCGGTGAGAACATCTCACTTCTCTGGAAACCTTCAGCCAGTACCTGGAAGGTGAAAATGGATCCCTCCCAGATTGATCAGATACTGGCCAACCTGCTTGTCAACACACGAGATGCGATCTCCGGTGTCGGCAAGGTGACAATAGAGACCGGCAATGCGGAAATAGATGAGGCTTTCTGCAAAGGGCACCTGGATTTCACCCCCGGGAAATATGTTGTGTTGTCTGTCAGCGACAACGGCTGCGGAATGAGCAAAGAGATCCTTGAACATATCTTTGAACCGTTCTACACGACCAAGGAAGTCGGGAAGGGAACCGGGCTCGGACTTGCCACCGTATTCGGCATCGTGAAGCAGAACAACGGATTCATCGCTGTTTACAGTGAACCCGGGCAAGGCACAACATTTAAAATCTATCTGCCATGGCATGATTCTAAAAACGGGGAAATCGGGGAGGAGTGTAAAAAACCGAAGATATTAAAGGGCACTGAAACTATTCTTCTTGTCGAGGATGAGACGGCGCTGCTTCAATTTACAAAGGCGTCTTTCGAGCAGCTGGGCTATACTGTGCTGTCTGCCGACACCCCTGAGCAAGCGATACAACTGGCAGGTGAATACAAAGAAGTCATTCATCTTCTGATGACCGATGTGATAATGCCCGGAATGAATGGCCGCGATTTAAGGGACAGGATAATCTCCGAACGACCTGAAATTCATTGCCTGTTCATGTCCGGATACACCGCTGAAATAATCACCGACAAGGGAATCCTCAACGAAGACATTGACTTCCTCCAGAAACCGTTTACGGCCGAAGCACTGTCTGTGAAAGTCCGAGAGGCATTGGCTTAGCAGCGGTTCATAGATTCAGTCATCCATATCCTTATAACTGGCTTTCCGCCAAGATTCTTGACATTTCCAATCCCAGACGTTCTATTGTTCATTGGTCAGGCAGCGAATGCATATGCTGTAGGCTTTCTTGAGTCTAAACAATAGGAGATCTGCAAATGAAAACAGTTAAAAAAACTAAACCATGTACGATTGTAAAGAAACTTGACTGGAATCTCCTGGCGAAAGACATGCTTGACGGCCTGTGCCTTTCCCAGCAGGCTCTTTCCGACCGCTGCAAAGTGAGCCAGCAGAGCATCTCAAACTGGAAAAACAGGGTGAGAAATCCAGGGATATCCGCGAAAAAAATGATCTTTGCACTCGCCACTAAGGAGAAAATCGACCTCGGCAAATATGAGATTGCATCCCCAAAGGACACAATCAAAAAGTATCTTGAAAAAGACAATGGAAAAGAGATTGTCAGGATTTTCGAGCTTTACCAAAAAATGTCACGCAGCTCCAGGATTAAAGTTCTCAAGTATGCAAACTCACTTGTGAAATAGATTCAGGGGGATCTGGCCTGCGCTTAGTATAAACTGGCAGTGCGCCGAAAGCTAGGTCAGGTTTCCTTCACATCGTCAATCCGAAGCAACACAAAGTCTCCGACCTTCTCTGTGGATATCATGAAACACACGGGTTTGACCTTGGACAACGCTTTAACGTCGGAATAGGCTGGTACGTTTGTAAAACTTTTTCCCGTAGCGAAGGTTTCAGTCACCGTCTTTCTTATGGCACAGCTCTTACAATGGACATCACTTCCACAACCTCCCGGCGTTTTTGAATGGACGCATTCAATTATATCTCCGGGCCTGTGATCTTCTATTTCGGAAAGCTGCTTCCCCAGCAACGCCCTGGCATGTTTGTTTCCTGTCCGGACTATCACCCCGGCTTCCACCATGATGACAGGGACGCTCAGGCTGTCAAGGAATTCATGCAGAGGGATTTGCTGTTTCTAGAAAGCAGGGCATCCACGCATTTATTGCAGATGCCGTGCGTGATTGCAGCGTCTCCCCGGCTGGTTTTGATTTCACCAAGATCAGTTTTGCACCATGAACATACATATTTCATTCGCCACCTGAGTAAAAGGTTATCTGTGGATTGTCATCTACACAACATGCTAACGGTACTATACCGCAGAATGTAAATCAAGACGGGTATGCGATGAAAACAGACGCGAAGCGCCCAAAGCCCGTGTTTTTGCAGAAAGACCATCTATCACCCGTCTTTCATTGTTCGGTGATATTAAAAAATGGTCCGTTGAGCTTACAGATTCTGATGTTTTTAAACAATGACAATCCGGCAGACTCCGACACGTAGATTACTTTTAACGCACGGGCATTCTTTCCTGCGTAAATCAGCGTTGACGCTTCAGTCCATTCGCCGCGGTCGTTAATTTTACAGCTTAATCCGCTGGGCGGCGAGTTTTTTGTGTTTAGAACAGGATGATGCCCGATTTCATGCCCGAAGCAAATGCTAGTCATTCTCCCAAAGTTAAAAGTACGCCTTGCGGCGGAATAAAAGGACGGGAATTACTTATGAGTAAAGAAACTTTCCATGCTGAAGACTGAATCCGGAACCATTTATGAGATTGAATTTCTTTGAATGATGGAATACACTACAAGTCATTACGAAGGGGTATACGGTATTAGCCGCTCATTTTAATCTTTGTTGGGTCAAATTCCCCGACCCTTGGGTCGGCTTTGATTTTCTTTTGTTATAAAGAATCTCCGGCCCGCCTTGAGGCGAAGGAGGGCGTCCGTAGCTTGCAGCGGGGATAGGATGCCCGTCAGGAGATTCTTTATTATGAATAAAATTCCCACCGGCATCCTCTCAAAGGATCTGCTGAGGATCTGCATGTGCTGGTTCAAATGCCGGCAGAGGTTGATTCGTGGCTGTCTTTTTGTCTATCTGATAATTCATTCGGTACCGGCCGATGCCGGAGAAGCAGTGAAACTGCAGCTCAAATGGTCGCATGCCTTTCAGTTCGCCGGCTATTACGCGGCGAAGGAAAAGGGCTACTACCGGGATGCCGGAATGGATGTTGCCATCGAGGAGGCAACACCTGAGACCGATCCTGTGCGGAATGTTGTGGAAGGAAAGTTCCAGTACGGCGTAGGCACAAGCAGCCTGCTGCTTTCGCGTGCGGCGGGCAAGCCGGTGGTCGTATTGGCGGTAATCTTCCAGCAATCCCCTTATGAGATATATGCCGCCAGCGAGATCCACCGGCTGCAGGATCTGATCGGCAAGCGCTTGATGCTGGAGCCGCAGTCGGAAGAACTGCTGGCATACCTCCAGAAGGAAGGCGTACCTCTTGACAAGGTGAAGCAGGTGCCGCATACGTTCAATGCCGACGGACTGATGCAGGGCAAGGCCGAGGCAATCTCCGGCTATATCACGAACGAGCCCTATTTCTTCAGGCTGGCCAACTATCCCTATCGCACCTTCAGCCCGCGCTCGGCCGGAATAGATTTTTACGGCGACAACCTCTTTACATCTGAAAAGGAATTGCGCGATCATCCCGGCCGGGTCAAAGCTTTCCGTGCCGCTACCATACGGGGATGGCAATATGCCAAGGAACATCGCAATGAGATAATCGAACTGATTTATTCCAAATACTCCCAGAAGAACAATCGCGATTATCTGGAGTTCGAGGCAGATCAGATGATTCCGCTGCTACAGCCCGTTCTTGTAGAGATCGGCTACATGAACCCGCACCGCTGGCGTCATATTGCAGATACCTATGCCTCCATCGGCCTGCTGCCGGCAAATTATCCGCTGGACGCGTTTATCTACAAGCCTGACGGACTGGACATGAGCTGGTTCTATCGCAGTCTGGGGGTCTCCCTGCTGCTCATCTTCAGCATCAGCGGCGTGGCAATTTATATCTACCGGGTCAACCGGCGGCTGATACAGTCTATGGAGAAGAACAATCTGGCCGGGGAAGCCCTGCGGGAGAGTGTCATGCGTTTTGACCAGCTCGCTGAACAGAGCCGGACCACCTCCTGGGAAGTTGATGCAGATGGGCTTTATACCTACATAAGTCATGTTTCCGAGCATGTATTGGGATATAATCCCGATGAAATAGTTGGAAAAATGCATTTCTATGACCTGCAACCGGAGGATGGACGGGAGGAATCAAAGAAAGCAGCCTTCGAAGTCTTTGCAAGAAAGGAAAGGTTTGTCAACCTTGTAAACTCCGCAATAACCAAAGATGGCAGGATTGTATGGCTCTCCACAAACGGAATGCCCCTAATTGACAATACCGGCAATCTCCGTGGCTATCGCGGCAGCGACACCGACATCACTGAAAGGAAGAAGGCGGAAGAGGAGCTCCTGCGGCAGACCGGGATGCAGGAACTGCTGACTAAGATTGCCTCTACATATATAAGTCTTTCCCTTGACCAGGTGGATGCCGCTATTGAAAATTCATTGGGGGAGCTAGGCAAATTTGTTGCGGCAGACCGTGTCTATATTTTTGACTATGATTTCAACCAGCAGATTTGCATCAACACTTATGAATGGTGCGCCGATGGCGTCGACCCGCAGATTGACAAACTGAAGGCCGTTCCGCTTTCGATCATGCCGGACTGGGTGAAAACACATCGGAGCGGAGAGGCGATGCACGTGCCGGACGTCCTGGCGCTGCCACCTGAAAGCCTGGTACGGCAGGGGCTTGAACCTCAGAGCATCAAAAGCCTGATCGCCGTGCCGATGATAAGCGGTAAGGATCTCCTTGGCTTCGCCGGATTTGATTCTGTTAAGAGTCACCATTGCTACTCTGAATCCGAACAGCGGCTCCTGACCGTGTTTGCACAGATGCTGGTAAATATCAGCAACAGGCGCAAAATAGAGGAAAGGCTGCGCTGCAGCCAGGAACTGGCGGAGGCGGCCAACAAGGCAAAGAGTGAATTTCTAGCAAACATGAGCCATGAAATCCGCACGCCGATGAATGGCGTGATCGGCATGACTTGCCTTCTGCTGGATACGGAACTCACCGACGAGCAGCGAAAGTATGCCGAGACCGTGCGCACCAGCGGTGAGTCACTGTTGACCATTATCAACGACATCCTGGACTTTTCGAAGGTCGAGGCGGGTAAGCTCGAGCTGGAAACACTGGATTTCGACCTGAGTTCCATGCTTGAAGACTTTGCCGCCTCATTAACACTGCAAGTTCAGAGGAAAGGACTTGAATTCATCTGCGCCATAGCTCCGGATGTGCCGCACCGCCTTCGCGGCGACCCGGGGCGCCTGCGCCAAGTTCTTGTCAATATTGCTGGCAATGCAATCAAGTTCACTCATACGGGGGAGATTGCTGTTTGGGCAAGCTTGGTGTCGGAAACTGATGCTGATGCCCTGATCCGTTTCTCAATCAGAGATACCGGCATTGGAATTTCGCCGGACAAGAAAGGCCTCCTCTTCCAGAAGTTTACACAGGTTGACTCATCAACTACGCGCAAGTATGGCGGTACCGGATTGGGACTGGCAATTTCGAAGCGGATAGTCGAGCTGATGGGTGGTAGTATAGGCGTTGACAGCCCTTTGAATTCGCTCACTCCACATGATGGCGGACCGGGTTCGGAGTTCTGGTTCACGGCTAATTTCGCAAAACATATTGATGGTGGACGAGATGTTAAATCACTGACAGATATCCGGGGGACGCATATACTTGTAGTGGACGACAACTCCACCAACCGCGACGTTCTTAAGGCACAGCTTACGGCCTGGGGAGTGCGGTCGAAAGATGTTTCGGGCGGCCTCGCAGCCATTCAGGCGCTTTACAAGGCGCAGGACGACGGAGATCCGTTCAAGGTGGCCATTCTTGACATGCAGATGCCAGACATGGACGGTGTCACCTTGGCCAGTACCATAAAGGCCGATCCAAAGCTGAAGGATATCCATCTGTTGCTGCTGACATCCATGGGCAAACAGAACGATTCCAGTAAAATGAAGGAGATTGGGTTTTCCGCCTGCCTGTCCAAACCTGTTCGGCAATCAAAACTCTTTGATTCCCTGTCGGCTGTTTTGGCTGGAAAGAACATTCTGCAGGGACAGGAGACGCACCCCGTCTTTACGCCAGAGAGCTTTTCTGCAAAGCGGGAACCGATCCGCATCCTGTTGGCCGAAGACAACATCGTCAACCAGCATGTGGCCGTAGGCATACTGAAGAAACTGGGGTTGCGCGCGGACGCGGTGGCCAACGGCGTGGAAGCCGTCAAGGCCCTTGAAACCATCCCCTACGATCTGGTGCTGATGGACGTTCAGATGCCCGGAATGGATGGTCTGGAGGCCACGCGCAAAATCCGCGATCCCCGTTCCGCAGCGCTGAACCACCAGATTCCAGTCATCGCCATGACTGCCGGCATCATGCCGGACGATCGCGAACAGTGCTTTACTGCGGGCATGAATGATTACGTCTCCAAACCGGTTTCACTCCAGAAGTTGGCGGAAGCTTTAGGTAAATGGATTCCGAAAGATAGGAAGGGAGGAGAAAAGGAGAAAATTGGCAATGAATCGCCTTCATCGCCCATTGTCCGACAATCACCACCGATATTTGACCGGGCTGGTATAAAGGCATTGTTGATGAATGATGCGGATCTGATCCGGACTGTGGCCAAAAGCTTCCTGGAAAACATCCCGCAGCAGATTGCAGCACTGAAAGGTTATCTCGGAGCTGGAGATGCAATTAACGCCAGACGCCTGGCCCATAGCATCAAGGGCGCATCCGCCAATGTGTGCGGCGAGGCGCTCCGCAAAGTTGCCGCCGAGATGGAGAAAGATGCGTTGTACGGAGACTTGGCCGCCGCTGCAGGTCTCACGGCTGAACTGGATGCGCAATTCGATGCGCTAAAGCTGGAACTGAAAAAGGAACTATGAGGAGATAATCGGAGTAATGGCGGACTCGTTCTTCAAGAAAACAACAGAGAACCGGATGGAGTGATATGGAAACTGAAAACAAGGCAGTAAGTGTCGTTGTCGCCTCCGCTCAGAAATCAGGAACTCATCCTGTTGCCGGATTCTCCAAGACAATTCCACTAAATAAAATGGCGATTGATGCCGAGAACATGAAATTTGAACTCACCCGGAAGCCCAACGGCAAATACAGAAATAAGCGGACAGTAGGCAGGGGTGGCATGAAGGTGATAGTGAGGGCATGGGACAAGGATACTTCACGGGACATCGCGATGGCTGTCATGCTCAAGAAGGACAACTCTGCATCATCTCCGCGTTTTATCCAGGAGGCCAGGATAGCCGCCAATCTTGAACACCCCAACATCGTTCCGGTCCATGACATCGGAGTTGACGAGGAAGGCAGTCCTTATTTTACGATGAAGCTGATATCCGGAGAGAGCCTTGCGTCCATCATCGGAAAACTTGCCAAAGGAAACGAAGCTTACCTGAGGAAATACAGTCTTTTCAATCTCCTGCAGATATTCCAGAAGGTCTGTGATGCTATTGCCTTTGCGCATTCTAAAGGCGTAATCCATCTTGACATCAAGCCTGAAAACATACAGGTCGGGGAATACGGCGAAGTTCTTGTCCTGGACTGGGGGCTTGCAAAAATCCTCAGTTCAAGAAATACTGCCGATGACAGTGCCCTGCCCCAGCCTACCGATAAGACCGGCAAGACAGTTTTCGCATTGTCGCAGAAGGCTGGTGACTTATCGGTGGAAGCCACGGTGGATGGAGTCATAAAAGGCACACCCGGCTACATGGCGCCGGAGCAGGCGCTTGGAATGAACCGCGAAAAGGATTGCAGGACCGATATTTTCTCACTCGGAGCTACTCTCTATTCAATATTGACACTGCTCCTTCCGTTCCAAGGAGAGAATTTCACGCAGGTCATGGCGGCCACTGAGAAGGGAGATTTCATCCCGCCACGGAAAAGATCGCCGAAAATGGAAATCCCCAAGGCTCTGGAATCGGTCGTCATGAAGGCGATGGCGCTCAATTCCGGCGATAGATATCAGAGCGTGAATGAACTTTCCTCGGAAATAAGTTCATACCTTGGCGGATTTGCGACCATGGCTGAACAAGCTGGCCTGGCGCGCCAGTTGTGGCTGCTGGTCTGCCGCCACAAGGCTGCATCTATGATTGCCGCAGTGCTGGCGTTGTTTGCAATCGCCTCGGGCCTGTGGATCCGGCATTCCCAGATAAATGAACTCCGTGCCCGTGCGGAATCTGCCGAATCCGCCCAGAAGGCGGCTGAGGCGGCACATAGGGAAGATGCTGCGAAGCTTAAGCTCTTCGAGGAGGAAAAAAAGCTTGTCGAAGGATGGTTGCCGGTTGTGGATCTTGATTTCACCAAGGGCGACAAGCTGGATCCCAGATTCAAGGTCTACGGATGCCGTGATTTAGATCTGAAGGCCTACGAGGAATTACCCGAACCGGATAGAATCTCCGTCGCCGGCGGAACACTGCAGCTTCTTCCCTGCGCATGGCGGACAATACTGCGATGGGAAGAGGACATTTCCGAGGAGGTGAAGGTGGAGGCGA
This sequence comes from uncultured Victivallis sp., assembly GCA_964540865.1. Taxonomy (GTDB): domain Bacteria; phylum Verrucomicrobiota; class Lentisphaeria; order Victivallales; family GWF2-50-93; genus GWF2-50-93. The sequence continues at coordinate 2,509 of CAZION010000196.1, read as the reverse complement.
CGCTGGCGAAGACGGAGAAAATAGACTTCGAAATCGACATCTCAGGAGACACCATGGACGGATACCGTCTGCGGATCGTGCATACGGACGGCGGCAACCTGAACCGCGTCGAGTTCGAGACTGTATTCAAGGGATATTGGGAGCTGCTGCATACGTGCAACGTCGTTCTCAATCCGCTTGCCTCAGATTATTCCTTTTGTCTCTGGCGCTCAGGCAACACCTTCTATGCGACTCTCGACGGAAAGAAGATCCTGGAATATGAAGATCCTCTCGCACCTCGCGGCAAGCGCCACCGCAGCCTTTCACTGAGCCGCTACGCCGGACAGGGCACCACGATGGTTCGAAGCCTCCGCATATTCCATAGGCAGGAAGCGAGCTATGTGGACATCCTGGAGCCGGGCCGTGTCCTCATGCGGAATGGTTATAACAAGAGCGCTATGGAGTATTTCGAGGAGATTGTCCGGCAGCCCAGGGATGAATCCATCCGCCAGGAGGCCGCCTATCTTGCAGCGCTTGCAGTTCCGGCAGAAACCTTCGAGAAGAAAAGGTCGATGTTCCAGCAGATAGGGAATGACATGAAAAGCCGTTTCCGTTCACGAGCGCTGAACGTCCTGTGCCGGCTACTGGCGGAGCGCGGGGACGGCCCCGGAGCTGGCGACGTAGCGATGGAGGCCGTAAAAATCGATCCGGAAAGCGAGGCGCCAATGCTGTTCATGGAAACAATCCGTCCATGGATGAAAGGTATGGCACCGGAAGACAGGCAAGCCACGTTGCAAAGGATCTGCCAACTTCCGCTGAAGCATGTCCGCCTGTCGCATTCCGGCATGAGGAGCCTGGAACCATTATCCTCCATAAGGCCCAGTCTCCTTGATTTCGGGGGCAACCAGGTCACCGATCTCTCGCCCCTGCGTGGAATGTCCCTGATACAACTGGACTTCTGGGACAACCAGGTGACAGATCTCTCGCCCCTGCGTGGAATGCCGCTGGTACAATTGGACTGCTGGGGGAATAAGATCACCGATCTCTCACCTCTGCATGGCATGCCTTTGGCGGATCTGGACTTCTGGGGCAACCAGGTGACAGATCTCTCGCCCCTGCGTGGAATGCCGCTGGCAAAACTTGATTGCTGGAGCAACCAGATCGCCGATCTCTCACCGCTCAGGGGAATGCCGCTGGCTGTGCTTAACTGCAGCAACAACAAGATCGCCGATCTCACGCCGCTTCAGGGAATGCCGATTTCTGTGCTTAACTGCAGCAGCAACCAGATCGCCGATCTCGCACCGCTCAGGGGAATGCCGCTCACAATGCTGAATTTCACAGGCAACCAGGTCACCGATATCTCTCCGCTTAAGGGAATGCCGCTCGTCAACCTCGATATACATGGAGTGCCTCTGAATGAGAAAAACATCGATGTTCTGCGCTCTTTAAAACTGAAGTCTCTGGAAATGGATCTGGCATCTGCCGCCAGTATCGACTTCGCGCGTTCCATGTCAACTCTTGAAAAGATTAATGGACACAAGCGCGATCATGTGGATGCCATGCTGGACGACCTTCTAGCCCTGCAGCAGAATAAATCCGTGGCTCTGAGGAAGTACGGGACAAGGAAGGGATCGTTCATTTACCTGGCCGTCCCGTTGAAGATGGAACGTCAGGAGGCAGTCCAATTCGCCCGTGCACAGGGCGGCTGGCTCGCTTCGCCGTCAAACAAAGACAAGGCAAACGACCTGATGGAGTACGTTCGAAATATGACCGGCGGAGTTGATTTCCACTTCGGACTCCATGCCGACCGTGCACGGCATAAGTTCTCCTGGGATTCGGGCGAAATCCTGGATTATGAAAAATGGGACAATTCATATTCAGCAGCAAGAGCAATGGCAGCGGGGGAGGCCATTCTAGGGTATGGGGGAGAATTTTGGTTTCCCCAGCGATCCGGCATGAAACACTATTTCATCATCGAATGGAAGACCGGCCCTGCCAAAACCCGGGATTGAGATTCCTGACACTGCATTGCTTACACCAATAAAGGGATTGCTGTTGCTCCCGTGGCGCATCGTGTTCTTCATAAGCTGCATCCGGCGGACGGAGAACGCAAGAATTAGGCGCTGAAAAGAAAAAGGGACCGGTTGCCCGGCCCCTGTTTCAAGGAATCAAATCTTATCTTAGGAGAGATGCTTGCTGACAAGCTTGGTCATTTCAAACATTGTAACCTGATCCTTTTTGAAGATAGGCTTGAGTTTATCATCGGCGTTTATATTGCGTTTGTTCTTGCTGTCCTGGAGTTTGTTCTTCTTTATATAGGCCCAGAGCTTCTTCGTGACTTCCGTCCTAGGGATCGGGGTCGAGCCAACTACTGCTGCAAGTTTCTCGCTGGGGGTGACCGGTGCCATGAACTTCGATGTTGTCGCCTTCTTCGCCATGTTCTTCTCCTGTTTAAAAGTTTAACTGCCTCATTATAGCAGTGGAAAATTATAATTGCAAAGGCCAATACTTCTCAATCTGTGGAAATCTG
>CAZION010000195.1:0-11393 GCA_964540865.1 uncultured Victivallis sp. | reverse complement strand
ACATCTGCCGCCAGCGTGTACGGAAAGACGGCGCGGAACTCTCGGCCTTTTCCCCAACTGGCAAAGATAGCTTCCACGAACTGGTGAATTTCGGCAAGTTGTATGTAAAGTAATAAAGAAAAGAGATAATCATGGAACAAATAAATTCATGTCGCCACCCTGCGGGGGCTCTTTATTTTTATATTTCATCTAACCCCACGCTTACGCATGGGGCTACAGTATTACGCCATCCTGCGGAGGCTAATATTAAGAGGTAATTTCAAAAGCAGTCAGGATTCAGAACAAATCCAGATTTGAGTTTGAATTTCATTCTGTCCGCCGCGGCGTATGAGTTTTGCAATTGGCTCTTAATATAAAGCCCGCAAAGCGGGTGACATATTGTAGCCCAAGGCGTCAGCCTTGGGGAAAAGTATAAGAAATAATTAAAAGCCCCCGCAGGGCGGCGAAACAAACATAAGGACATAAATATAATGGGAAACAAAATATATCCGGCCAACGACAATCGCCTGCGAATCGACGGCGCAGTTTCATTGCAACTATGCGATGGCCCGTCTTCCGATAATTATCTGATCAGGCTTTTTGACGAGAAAATTTCATTGCAGGCAAACCCGGACAACGTCAAGATAATTCCATGGCGCCTGCCGTTCACCGATATTGATTTATACCCGGATGACTTCTTCCGCCGGGAAGCGATAAAGGCTTCCGGAGTCAGATTGCATATCCGTACTGATGCCGTAAAAATAACGGTGCATGGCAAATATATTTGCTCTCCGCATAAGGGATGCCCGCGCTATCTGATGGATCTATGCCATTCCAATAAAATCATTGCAACTTGCGAATATCGCAACGGGAAAGTCGAATTCGACAATCTGGCCGAGGGCGAAAAGGAACTGGAGATATGGCTGTCTCCCGGCTTTGATTTCATTCTCGAATCTCTGGAACTGAATGATGGAGCCGTTCTGTTGCCGGCACCTGAAGACACACGGCCACGCTGGGTGACTTACGGCAGCTCGATCACACACGCCATACGCGCCATTTCCCCGGCCCAGACCTGGCCTGCGATTGTCGCAAGGGAGAACAATTGGAATCTACTTTCACTCGGCTATGGGGGGCAATGTATTCTTGACCCGATGATTGCGCGGTTGATCCGTGATTATCCGGCAGACGTCATATCCCTGAAACTGGGTGCCAATGTGTATTCCGTAGCAATGAACCCGCGCAGCTTTCCTGCGGCAGTGATCGGATTCATCGCAACAATCAGGGAGAAGCATCCACTTACACCGCTGCTCCTATGTTCCCCAATTTACATGGAACCTTGGGAGGAAACTCCTGGACTCACAGGTCTGACAACTATAATGATGCGCAGCCAGATTTCAGAAATTGTCGGAATATTCAGGAAGCGCGGAGACCGCAAGCTGCACTATATCGACGGCCTGAAACTGCTCGGGCCGGAAATGTCGCATTTGCAGCCGGACAAGATTCATCCGGACGGTGAAGGGAATTTAAGGATGGCGGAGAATTTCCAGGCGCAACTTGCAGCATGCGGAGTCAATCCTAATCATAATTTTAATTCCGGCAAAGACGGAATTAAAATTACAACAAATAGAAAGGTTAATAAATGAAGAAGAGATCAGATGTGAAATTCGTCCTCATAGGCGGAGGCAGTTACGGCTGGGCTTACAGGTTCATAACAGACATATCGGCTGTTCCGAAACTTCACGGGATGCACATAGTCCTCCAGGATATCAACCCCGAGGCTTTAAAACTGGTGAAAGCATTGTGTGACCGGATATCAGATGAAATGAAGGCCGGACTCCGGATTGAAACAACCACGGATCTTGATGCATGCCTGCCTGGCGCCGACTTCGTAGGTATGACAATCAGCACCGGCGGTGACAGCGCCAATGCGTTAGATCATTCGATTCCAGAAAAATATGGGATCTTTCAAACAGTGGGCGACACTGCCGGACCTGGCGGATGGAGTCGTTCCATGAGGAATATACCGGTTGTTGTCGACATCATAAAAAAAGTCGAAAAGCATGCTCCGAACGCCTGGTTCATGAACTATTCAAATCCCATGACAGTGCTTACCCGCACCATGCAGAAGGTTAGCCCTGTCAAATCAGTGGGGCTCTGTCATGAACTCCAGGGGTTCCTCCTGCATGTCGCATCTTTCCTCGGCTTGGACGACTGGGAAAAGGACACGAAGGTCAAACTGGCAGGGATAAATCATCTTGTATGGATTCTCGAAATGGACATCCGCGGCCAGAATGGTTTTGACCTTTTAAAGGAATACTACAGGAAGCATCCGAAGTTCGACCATGTGGTAAAAGACAAGGTACCGGAAGATTTGTTGTTTTCCGGCGGGGTCAATCCCAAACAGAAAGTCAAGTTTGAATTCTTAAAGAGGATAGGCTATATGCCCGCGGCAGGCGACGCACATACCGCCGAGTTTTTCAGCCATTTCCTTGTGAATCAGGAAACTGCTGACAAATGGGATCTTGGCGGGCGCATCCATAGCTTTGCCCATGTAAGAGGGGTTGAAGCAAGAAAGAAAAAGCTTCTGGGAATGCTCGAAGGAAAAGAGCCGATGTGGCTCAAGCAATCCCATGAACACGCAAACAGGATCATCGCCGCACTGGTCGGAGGTGAAGAACTGATAACCCCGGTGAACACCGCGAATATCGGACAGATAGACAACTTGCCAAGAGGCGTGGTTGTAGAAACCCAGGCTTATGTCGACAGTCTGGGAATTCATCCGATACCGGTCGGGCCACTGCCGGAAATCCTTGTCCAGTATCTGATGAAGCATATACCTGTACAGGAGATGATAGTGGAAGCTGGGCTGACAGGGAACAAGGATCTTGCGATCCAGGCTTTGAGCTGCGACCCTCTGGTTCCGAATCCGGACATCGCCGCAGATATGGCAAATGAATTTTTCAGCGAATTCAAGAGCCAGCTTCCCCAGTTCAACGGGAAATGGAAGATTGAATGAAATCATTTTTGAATTAGGCGGCCGCAGGACGTAGCTTTTAAAAGTAACACAGGCTTCAGCCTGTTGTTAAGTAAAGCAAAAAAAGGAATTGCAGGCTAAAGCCCGCATTACAGCAGTCACGAAGTTATGTAAAATGCTTAATTGAACAAAAATAACGAAGGAAGAAAACATGTCATCACCAATCAGAGTCACAGTATGGAACGAATTCATTCACGAGCGTAACAACAAAGCTGTACAGGCCATCTATCCAGACGGCATTCACTCTGCAATAGCCCAGTTCCTGTCCGTAGCAGGCGATGTGACCGTGCGAACCGCGACGCAGGATCAGCCGGAACACGGATTGACGGAGGAGGTGCTGAATCAGACCGATGTGCTGATCTGGTGGGGCCACAAGGGGCATGAAGGGGTGCAGGATGAAGTGGTGGAGCGTGTTCACCGCCGGGTTCTGGCGGGGATGGGGTTCATCGGATTGCACTCAGCTCATTTTTCGAAAATATTCCGTCGGCTTATGGGTACCAACTGCTCGCTCAAATGGCGTGTGGCGGACGAAAAGGAACGCCTCTGGAATCTGGAACCGGGACATCCGATCGCTGCGGGAATAGGCGATTATTTCGAATTGCCTCACGAGGAGATGTATGGCGAACGCTTCGACATACCGACCCCGGAGACATTGGTTTTCATGGGCTGGTTCGAAGGGGGCGAAGTCTTTCGCAGCGGCTGTTGCTGGCACCGTGGTCATGGACGCATCTTCTATTTCCAGCCTGGTCATGAGACGTATCCGATTTACCATGACGCAAATGTCCAGAGGATTATCCTCAACGCTGTTCGCTGGGCAGTGCCTCGCGTGAATATTCCTTTTGCATGTCCGAATGCAAAACCGCTGGAAGTAATAAAGAAATAGGGGCTGGATTTTACCAGGGAAAAATGAGTACTAATTGTGCATTTCTAAAAGTAGGGCAGGCTTCGATGAAGCCGCCTTGTGCCAGTCTCATCGAGACTTGGCCTACTTCGACAAAAATATTTGCTGTAAATTTTGTATGACGCTAAACAATGGAGGTTCAATATGATTCGAATAGGCATTATCGGAACAGGCGGAATGGCGAAACAGCACGCAAACAATTTCAAAGCTATCAAATCCTGTCGCGTGGTGGCCTGCGCTGACATCATGCCCGGACGCGCAAAGGAGTTCGCTGCAAAACACGGCATTCCCGCCTCGTACGAGGATGTGGAGGAAATGCTGAAGAACGAAAAACTTGACGGTGTTTCCGTAGTGACAATTGACGCTGCCCACGCTCCCGCTTCATTGGCGGCAATCAGGCGCAAAATCAATGTGATGTGTGAAAAACCGCTGGCCGATTCCGTTGAACAGGCAAGCAAGATGGTCAAGGCTGCGAAATCCGCAGGTGTGTTGACCGCAGTTAACTTTTCCTATCGCAATCGCCCCGCAACCCAGATGGCAGCCAGCCTGGTGGCCTCCGGTAAACTGGGAGACATCCGCCATGTTGAGGGGGAATATCTTCAAAGCTGGCTGACGCTAGACTGGCAGGTCGAACCATCATTGCTGTGGCGCCTCAGCAAGCGTCACGGCAGCGCCGGCGTACTCGGAGATCTCGGAGTGCATCTGCTTGACCTGATTTCTTTTGTCGTGGGCGACCTTGAATCGCTTGCCTGCGATCTGACCATCTTCGACAAGGGAGTGAAGCGGATCGGCGACTACGTTTTTGACGTAAATGACAGCGTATCAGCCCTGCTCCATTTCCAAAATGGCGCAAGGGGAACCATGAACACCACGCGCTGGGCAAAAGGAAAGGGGAACGCGGTCGCATTACGGGTGTATGGAACAAAAGGCGCACTAGACCTCGATCTCGATCGCCCCGAAGAAGAACAGCTTAAGGTCTGCCTGGGACGTGGCGCAGACGCATCGAAATGGGTGCCAATGAAATGCCCCAAGACTCCCAATCAGCAGGAAAGATTTGTCGCTTCCATCCGGACAGGAAAGCAGGGACAGACCAGTTTCGAACTGGGATTGAAGATCCAGAAATACCTTCAGGCCTGCCTTGACTCATCCGAAAATAAAACAGCATGGATCAAAGTGTAGAAAAGGTATATATGTCAAAATATGTGAAAATAGCATCTCCCCTTTTTGATCAGGAACATCTTCAGAATCAGACGGGCGCCAGAGAGAGAGTTTTAAAGGAGACGGAAAGGAAGCTGGACGATCTGAAGGGCTATGGATTGGATCTTGTCGTATTGTCCGAGGGAATTGAAGCAGTGGCACAGAAATTGGAAGACGCGGAGGAACTTGAACACCCCGGGCCATTACTCAGTATTTATATTGGTTTTGCCGCTTCCGAGAAATGCCACGTGGCTGGCTCTGTCAAGATCCGAGAGAAGGGCCGAATATACAACTCCATTGCATTTATCGCGCCTTCTGGCAAGATCATGGGGGCGTATCATAAAACCAACCTGACAATAGGCGAACTCAGGGAGGGGCTTTCCCCAGGTGCCGGAGCTATCTGTTTTGACACGGAAATAGGAAGGATTGGAGGCATAATATGTTTTGATCTGAATTTTGAGAATCTCAGGAAACAGTATGCGGACCTGAAACCCGACATAATTGTATTTCCCAGCATGCATCACGGAGGACTGACGCAGCAAATATGGCCTTATGAGTGCAGGTCGTTTTTTGTTTCAGCATTGCCATTTCACGGGGGAGGAATACTGGATCCGTCTGGACAAGCCATGTCACTGACCGATTGTCACAAGTCCGTGGCTATGGCAAAAATAAATCTTGACAGGGCAATTGTTCATCTGGATTGCAATCGCGATAAATTCGCAGACATCGAAAAGAAATATAGAGATGAGGTTTGCATCGACATTCCGTTGAACATAGGGACAGCACTGCTTTACAGCCAGTCTAATAAAAGGACCGCCTTGGATATTGTAAAGGAATATGGTCTCGAATTGCTCGATGATTATTTTAAAAGGTCCCTGGATGCAAACGTAAAAAGCAGGTGACGCACATGTTTATTTCTAAAGGTAGGGACGCCACGCCGAGGTGTCCGCAGGCAAGTCGAACAGTCCGTAGAACTGCCCTACCATCAAATTTTGAGTTTTGCATAAAATAAGACAAATAGGAGTTGGCATGAAAACTATGAATAAAAGAATAAATACAGCTTCAGAACGCAGTGAGTGCTGTCTCCGCGCCGGCGTGGCCAAGAACGATATAACCTCCAACGAGAAAGGTGTAAGGGTAAAAGATCCTTTATACGCCAAAGCTTTGGTTCTTGATGACGGCAAGACAAAGGTTGCCATCATCACGATGGATGTTACAGCAATAGGTGGCAGGAGGATCAGCCAGGGCATGTTGCCAGATGTGGGAGAGGCTTTCCTGACAAATCTTCGGAATAGGATTCAGGAAAAGCTAAAAATACCCGGATGCAACGTTCTAGTGAACGCATCACATACACATCCGCCAGGCCGCATGCTTTGCAATGACGACGAACAAGTTGATAGGACATTCGATGCCGTGAGCCAGGCAATGAAAAGCATGACAGAGGTAAAAATAGGCTCAGGTGTTGGCCGTGAAAACAGAATCACCATTAACAGGAATCTCAGACTTAAGAACGGAAAACACTGGGCTATCCGTCATTCGATTCCCTGTCCACCTGATGAAGAAGTTGAGAGCGTAGGCCCGATTGATCCTGATATAGGCATAATTCGAATTGACCGTATGGACGGACGTCCTATTGCCGTATTATATAATTTCGCATGTCATCCTCTTTTTGGAGATCTGAAAAGGCGTCTTACGGCAAATTTCCCCGGAGTAGCCTCCAGGGTAATCGAAGAGAACCTTGGAAATGGCGCCATGGCGTTATTCCTGCAGGGAGCAGCTGGAGACATTGTCGATGTCTATTTCAAAGACTTCAACCGTCCGAGAAATATTGAATCAATTGGCACTATGCTCGGACTCAGCACATTGAAAGCCCTGAGAAAAATACGGACCAAAGGTGCGAAACTGGCTGTTCTTTCCGAGACGATAAGACTTCCCCGCAGAACAGATATCCCAGAACGAATAAAATCTTTGCAAAAGGAACAGGACGAGCTGCTTGAGTCTCTTAGCTCAACCAGCCTGCACTTCAAGTCTTTTCTGCCATTATACCTCAAATATTCGCTTAATCCCGACTACCCTTTGGATTACTCATACAGATATCTTCAGTCCGATAATATAGGCTCCAGCGAAATTCGCGATATGGATTCACTGAACAGGAGGATAATCAAGAAATATCTCGGCAACGTTCACGCAATGGAAAAAATTACGAGAATTCAGGATGACATCGCGACATTGAAGAAGCACCAGGCGGTAAACGAGGATTCCGGCGAAGACACAATCGAGGCGGAGGTGCAGGGCATTAGAATCGGCGATTGCGTCTTAATAAGCTCTCCAGCGGAAATGCTTGTCCAAGTCGGGCTGAATGTCAAAAAGGCATCCCCTTATGAGCACACCTTCATGGCCGCATATTCAAACGGCTATATGCATTACGGTGTTCCTGCGGCAGATTACGACAAGGGAGGCTACGAAGTGACGGAATGCCTGCTGGCTCCAGAATGGCAACAGATTTATGAACAGAAGGCAAATGAAATAATAAGAAAACTGTAAAATACAACACAAGGAATAAAACCTATGGAAGCATATCACATGAACACGAATGTATGGACGGAACCAGGAGGACATATCCTCAAGGAATCACTGAAGCAGGAAGCGCGGATATTGCATCAGATGCACCAGCCGCCTGCGTTACTCGACGACTGGCGGAAATCAAGGGAAAATCTTCGCCGACGTCTCTTCGCGGCAGCTGGAACCTTTCCAGAACCACCAAAGCTTGACGTCCAGGAACACGGAACCATTTCGATGGCCGGTTACAGGATTGTCAAACTCAGTTACCAGAGCCGCCCGGATCTGCGCGTCACCGCCAATCTTTTCGTGCCGGATGGAAAGGGGAAATTCCCCGCGATACTGAATCTCCATGGCCACTACACCCAGGGGAAGATAGCCTCGCTGGTAGCTGCCCGGGGGCATCTGCTCGCGCAGGAAGGCTTCGTGGCCCTCAGTGTTGACGCCATCGGCGCAGGCGAACGCGCGACAGTACACGGCAAGTTCGAGCATCATGGGCACAACGGGGTTCCATTCATTTCCTTCGGGGAGACGCTTCTCGGCATGCAACTTTATGACAACATGCGCGCAATAGATCTCCTGCAATCACTGGATTATGTTGACGGGAACCGTATCGGGGCGACCGGCGCAAGCGGCGGCGGAAATCAGACCATGTGGATTTCAGCGTTGGATCCGCGGGTGAAAGCCTCCGTTCCAGTGGTTTCCGTAGGCACGTTCGAGGGTTACATAACCAACGGGAACTGCTGGTGCGAAACCCTTCCCGACGGCCTGCAGATCGCCGAAGAATGGGGTGTTCTCGGATTGATCGCGCCAAACCCGCTATTGATCCTCACAGGCAAAAGGGAGGAAATCCCTGCATTCCTGCCTGAGCAAATGCTCCGCTCCTATGCGAACACCCGTAAAGTGTACGCCCTGTACGGCGCGGAAGAAAAAGTCTCATACCAAATCATCGACCTCCCGCACGGCTACTTCCCTGAAATGCGTCGACACATGCTAGGATGGTTCAAGCACTGGCTCCAGAACGAAGGGAACGCCCTGCCCCGCACAATTTCAAAAGACCCCGAACTGCCTGAAGTCGACTTGATGTGCTTCCCCGGCAAGACACGGCCTAAAAAACTCAAGTCCCTTATCGAGTATGTTTCAATTAGAAGTCAGGCAGCCAAGAAGGAATTTCTTTCGCAAGGCAAACTGGATCGAAAGAAAAAACTTTCCGGACTCGCCCGTATCCTAAGGATGCCGGGTGGCTCCGCTTATGTTCGTTTCAGCGATATTGTCCCGGGCGAAGAAGAGGGAATGCGATTTGCGAAATTCGCAGTTGAATCTGAGCCGGGCGTAGTTATCCCATGCACGATCATATTCCCGGGAAAGAAATTTTCATCCGTGGTAATCGCCGCGCACCCGGACGGGAAGGACGCATGCTTGAAACAGAAGGAATCTAAAGAAATACTTGCGTCAGGCAAAGCGCTCTGCCTTGTGGATTTGAGGAACATCGGTGAAACCCGATGGGAGCATGTCGATGATCAAAAACATCTTTTCGGCTCGCGGGCGACTCTATGGCTGGGACGTACAATGATCGGGAACTGGGTAAAAGATTTGTCGGCAGTCCGGGCCGTACTGGAAAAATTAATTTCTCCGGAACAGGTGGGACTGCTGGGATTTGGCGAACCCATCAGGGCATCGGGATTGAAACCAGATGAGGGCACAGGAGAAACCGCCATAGCCGTCCTGGCGGCGGCCGCGCTCGACAAAGGTTTCGCAGCAGTAACCGTGGTAGACATGCTGGCCTCGTACGTTGTGAACAGTGTTGCGCCGGTCCAGCGATACAGCATAGTAGTGCCAGACATACTGCACTGGGGCGACATCAGCCTGATCGCGGCTTTGTCAAACTGCCCGACACAAGTCAAATCGCTCCTTCATCCGTCCGGAAAGCCTCTGTCTAAAAAAGAACAGTCGGACTGGAAGAAGGAAGTCAAGCTACTGTCAACACGAATGAAGTAACACGGACACTCCTGTCTGCGACTTAATGGCACCACTAAAAACTGGCGAATGTCAATAGACCGTTTACAGTATAGGGAGTAATGAAGTTAAATAAAACTCCAGATCAATAAAATGAACACAGACATGCTGAAAAACCACCGGTTTCAATTCCTGCGTTTTGTCTCCTGCCTATTCGGGATACATGTGCCAAGAAGCAAACCAAACTTCAATGATCATTCTAATCTAATCCACATAATAAACGGCAAAGGAAAGGTCTTCTTCGGTTCAGAGACATATCCTCTGGAAAAGGGTGTTGTCATAGCCTTGCCCGCTTTTGTGGGATGCCATTTTGAATATGAGCCCGGAATTGAAATGTTGAACATCCACTACAATATATGGAATAAGGGCGGTGAAATCCTGGATGATCTGAAAAGGCTTCCCCTTGTTTTCAAACCTGATTATTTCGGCTGCTGCGAAGAGATCCTGAAGAAGATTCAAAAAATCAAGATGCTCCCTTCACCCGATGATTTAAGAATTGAATTAATGGCGCACGAGGTGGTACTTAAGCATTACGCCTCAAATCCGCTCCTTCCGTCAGATTCATGCCAAAAGGATGAAAGGATAAGCATAATCAATAAAATGCTGAAGTCTTCCGGCTGTGTCGAATACGATGCTAAAAAAATGGCTAAATCATGTTTTTTAAGCGTCAGCCAGATGAACCGCAAATTCAAGCTTTATTTCAAGGATTCCCCGCGCAGATTCTGGGAGAAGAACAGATACAACAAAGTCTGCCACGCCTTGCTGGACAGCGACAAACCGCTTGCTGAAATCGCAAGCGACTTCGCTTTCTCATATCAATCGCATTTCTCAAAATGGTTTAAGAACATCGCCAAGATTTCCCCAGCAGAATACAGGAGGAAATTCTCCGGTGGAACTGACTTCAGGCCATAATTAATCCCGCTCTACTTCCGAATTATGCGCCATTTGTATAAAACATTGCGTTAATTCTATATTGACTCTATCCCCGCGGTATCGTATAATTGAAAGATAGGCATCAGCCATGCATTCTTTGTATAAATAAGGGGGAATAATGAAAATACAATATAAGCAGTTATCAATTGAAGACGCTCTGACAAGCTATTCCGACTGGCTGTTGGAACAGCAGATCAGCGAGCCCGCAGAGTTCTTCAAATGCTACCAGAAAGGACGTCTCTCCCTGGAATGGTACATGATTTTCTATCCGGCAAGAACTCTTTTGCTTTCAGGAAAACTGCTGAAACAGCAGAAATACATTGATGCTGCTTTGAAATATGTTGACAATTATCTCACGGAACAGCTGCCCAACGGTGGATTCACATCAAATTATCGCCAGAAGCCCACAGCAGAGCTCACTAAAAAAGAATTCCATGAACTCCTCCGCACCGGAAAAATAAACATCGCCGATGTAGGCTCGAACGCTACGGCAATCATACAAGCCGCAACTCATGTCGAAGGTGAAAGAAGACAGAAGTATTTGAGCGCTGTCAAACATTGGCTTGACGACTGGGTTTCAATCTGGGCTTTGAAAGACGGCGGTTACGGCAACGGCATATGGCAGGGGCATAAGATTAATTCCCCATACACTTGCGCGATGTCTACTGTCTCCATGGCACTCTCAGCCTTTTCCCTGGTCACGGGAGAAAGAGAATATATTGAAAATGCCGAAAGATGCATGACTTTCCAGTGTTCAAAATGGCTGGATGACGG
>CAZION010000194.1:0-11752 GCA_964540865.1 uncultured Victivallis sp. | reverse complement strand
TGTGCCCGATAATGTAACAGTCTGCCCGTCTGAAAGATTTGTAGCGGAGATCTCCTTGGTCCATCCTTTCGCCGAACTGCCGAATCCGCTGGTGCCGGAGGCGTTATTCGCCTTTACCCAGTAGTAATAGCAGTAATACCCCTTCACATTGAAGGAATCATCATAAGTTGTGCCGGTGATGACATCAGCGATTTTCGTGGAAAGCGAGGAATTGTCAGAATCAGCCCGGTATATCTCGTAGGACGATGCATTTCCTATGGCGTTCCAGGAAACTGTAATCCTGTCTTCGTAATCCCCCTGTGTAGCCGAAACGGATGGAGAGGCCGGTATAGTATTCTTGTATGTTGCAGTGAGGGTAACGCCGGAATAATCGGATTTACCGTAGAGCATAACATACCACCAGCCCTCTGCTGGATTGTTGATCACTATGGTTTCCGCATTGGTGGCTCCGGTGCTCCTGTAGTTGTACAGGTTCAGCGCCGGTGCTGAATTGTATTTCACGTACATGTCGCAGTCGCCTTCACCATCCTTGAGCTTGAAGTCAAGATAGGACTGCCCGGACGGAACGTATATCCTGTAGACTGTCTGGTTGACTTCATCTTTAAATCCGAATATGCCGCCGACCGCAGTCTCATTTACAAGGTCTATAACATTGCACTGGAAGAAAGCCGTCACTGTTGCATCACCGGTCAGCGTGACTGTTGTATCAGCTGAATATGCGTCCGCCACCAGGGCGTTAGCCGTCGCAGTCCAGTACTGGAAGTGACTGCCGTCGTCAGGTGTTGCGGATATCGCAACCGGCGTGAGAGTGTCAACGACCGTGGCACCCGCGGCGGGGCTTGTTGTTCCGTTACCATTGTCGGCCATGGTCAAATTGGCGATGTCATGTGCGAAACTCGCAGTGAATGTCTTATTTCCTGTAATGTTGGTATCAGTCCTTGATGCAGATAGAAGTCCATCATCCCAGCTCACAAAGTGATATCTGGCATCAGGAGTCGCAGTTACTCTGGAGCCATCGGCCCCATGATTGACGGTCCGGGGAGTAATTCCTGCAATCGAACCGTTAGCTCCGGCATTGTAGGTCAGCGTGTAGGTGTTGATTGCGAAATTCGCAGTGATCGTCTTATTTGCAGTGACATTTGATATTGTGAGCGGATTGGTCGTTCCGGAATAATCCCCGGTCCAATCCACAAAATGATAGCCAATATTTGGAACCGCCGTAACTTCGGAACCGGCGGTACCGTGGTTAATCGTCTGGACCTTTGTTCCTGTAATAGTGCCGTTCGCTCCCTCTAGGAAAGTCACATTGTATGTTACCATGGAATATTGTGCGGTGACTGTTGTTACCGCCGTTATGCTGTCAAATGTCTTATCCCATCCAGTAAACGTCCACCCGGCGTTTGGAGTTACCGTAGGTGCCGTCGCCGCTGATCCGTGGTTTATATTCTGGCTGATCGCTCCGCCGCTGGTGCTTGCTCCCTTGCCTGCAAGATCGAAGGTGACTGTATAGTTATTGATTGCGAATGTCGCTGTAACGCTGAGATTAGCGGTGATGTTCATGTCGGTCCTTGCAGCAGTCATCACGTCATCGCTCCATTTCACGAAATGGTATCCGATAGCAGGAGTCGCGGTTACTGCGGAGCCGTTGGCACCATGATTGACGGTTTGCGGGGTCGTTCCTGTAATCGAACCGTTAGCTCCGGCATTGTAGGTAAGAGTGTAGGTGTTTATCGCGAATATCGCTGCAACGCTGAGATTAGCGGTGATGTTCATATCGGTTCTTGCCGCAGTCATCACATCGTCACTCCATTTCACGAAATGGTAGTTGGTAACAGGAGTAGCGGTTACTGTGGCTCCGTTGGCGCCATGATTGACGGTCTGTGGGGTCGTCCCTGTAATCGAACCGTTAGCTCCGGCATTGTAGGTAAGAGCGTAGGTATTTATCGCGAAGTTCGCAGTAACTGTTTTATTTGCATTGACGCTGGAGATTATGAGAGGATTGGCTGTTCCGGAATAATCTCCGGTCCAGTTTACAAAATGATACCCAATATTTGGAACTGCTGTAACTTCGGAACCGGCGGTACCGTGGTTGACAGTCTGGATCTTTGTACCCGTGATTGTGCCGTTTGCTCCCTCTAGGAAAGTCACGTTGTAGGTTACTACGGAATATTGTGCGGTGACAGTTGTTACCGCCGTTATATTGTCGAATACCTTGTCCCAACCTGTGAAAGCCCATCCGGCATTTGGAGTTACATTCGGCGTGTTCGCCGCTGATCCGTGGTTTATTGTCTGACTCAGGTCGCCGCCGCCTGTTCTTATTCCTTTGCCTGCAAGGTCGAAGGTGACGGAATAGGCATTGATTGCGAAATTCGCACGGATAGTTGCATCTAAAGACGCGGTCGCCGTCGTGCTTGCGGAGTTCGCATTTGCGAATGTCGCCGAACCAGAGAGTAAAGTCCAGTTTACGAAATGGTAACCTGTGCTTGCCGTAGCAGTGACCATTGCAACAGCCCCTTTCGTCTGTAAAGATACGCCTGAAGGTACGGTGGTGCCGTTGCCATTATTGGTTACATTGAGAATGTAATCATTATCCACTTCATTTGCGGTGACGTCTTTGTCGGTCATCCCGGACGATGAGCACCTGATAACTGCTGAGCCGTTCGCAGTGTCCGCATCCTGGGCTGCGGAAAGCGTGACAGTCTGGTATGTACTCCAGTTTGTAGTAGTGAATGTAAGGCTTGACCCGGATGTCACCGTTATGTCGCTGTCTCCGGAGAACCTCGCAACTGACACTGTCCTGCTGGAGGTAGGTTGCGCCGACAGCTTCACCTGAAAAGTATTGGTCAATCCTTCCGGTATATTAACTGTGGCGACATCTGTAAGGATTTCGACAGAATTAATTTCAAAGTTCGCAGTAATCGTCATATCTGCAGTAACATTTGTGATTGTGAGCGGATTTGACGTTCCGGAATAATCACCGCGCCAGTTCAAGAAGTGGCAGCCGATGCCGGGAACGGCTTCTACGGCGGTGCAGACCGAACCATAATTGACCGCCTGTACTTTTGTTCCGGTGATCGTTCCGTTGACCCCTTCAACGAAGGTTACAGTGTGAGATATAACGTTGTACTGTGCCGTCACTGTCAGGCTTGATGTGATTCTGTTGAAGGCGACGTCCCAGCCGGTGAATGTCCATCCGGTGTTCGCCGTAACCTCTGGCTCAATCGCCGCCGCCCTGTGATTAATAGTCTGAATTAAAGCACCGCCACCCGTTCTCGTGCCTTTATCTGCAAGGTTAAAGGTTACGGTATAGGTGTTTATTGCGAATGTCGCAGTGACCGCAATATTTCCGTTGACATTGCTGTCGGTTCTGGATGCGGTCATCACATTGTCGCTCCATTTAACAAAGTGATACCCGTAATTCTGTACTGCCGTGACTTCTGTTCCGCCTGTTCCATTTTTGACAATCTGCGGCGTAGATCCGGTGATTGAACCGCCCGTTCCGGCACTGTAGGTCAATGTATAGGCAATTGCTGACTGGTAGCCCTCCCAGATTGGGGAGGTAAAGCCTTGTGCTCCATTACAGTAGTACACAGTGAAATTGGGATCGCATGAATTAAAAGCATTTGCCCCTATGGCTGGTGCATTTCCAAGAAAATAAGCATATGCCAAACTGGTGCAACCACTGTATGCAGAGTCACCGACACTGGTTACACTGGCGGGAATTGTGACACTGGTCAGGTCGGTGCAGTCATGGAACGCATAATCCCCGATTCCGGCGACCTCCAGGCCGTCAATCGTACCGGGTATCACAAGCGCACCGCCAAGCCCATCGTACTTGGTGACGATGGCTAGACCGTTATAGACTGTGTAAGTGTAAGGGTATTGCACCACGACTGGGGGTGCGTAGGTTACACTAAGAGTATCGGTGGATTTGTTCCCTGCGGCATCCGTGGCTCTGACTTCTATAATATTCAATCCCAGCTTGAGCGGGATATTGTTGACAAGCCACGGGGAAATTCCACTTGCCACGCCTTGTCCCCCGGTACTCTTGTTGAACCATCTAACATCACTTACCTGGTTCTCATCCATAGCTGATCCGGAAATATCCAAGGTGCCTGCAGCGGTGACGTAAGTTGAGTCAAGTGTTGGATACTCGATGCTTATCGTTGGCGCCGTGGTGTCGGGTGGCGCAAAATAGATGGTCGCTGTATCATAGGCACTGTTGGCCGCAGAGTCGGTAGCAGTCACCCGTATGATATTGGGACCGACTAAGAGGGAGATATTGCTGATGGTCCAATTCTGCCCGCTGATTACGGCTGTTCCAGACGCACCACTGCTTGAGGTCCATGCCACTCCTGCAACCGCGTGATCGTCAGTTACTGTACCCGCAAGCGTAATTGTCGAGACATCCACCGTGAACTCGCTGTCCGCTTTAGGGCTGGTGATTATCACTGCTGGTGGGCTCGTATCCGGGAATGTCACAATGATCTCGATTGTGTCGGTTGCAATATTGCCGTTCGCGTCTTCAGCGGTGACCGTTACGCGGTTCAGACCCGCTGCCAGTTGAATGTTCGGAATCGTCCACGTTGTCGTTCCCAGCGCCACTCCTCCGTTCCCGCGACTGTTCGACCATGTAACACGTGTGATACCCTTATTGTCGGAAGCCGTACCGCCCAGGCTTATGGTACCGCTTGTATTGGTGCAAGAGGGCAAAGATGTTGGCGATGTGATTACAACTTGCGGTGTTTCAATATCTGAAAGCTTCAAGATCGCCAAACCGGATTCGAAATCCGCAACGTAAAGTATATCTTCAAGAACTTTAACGTCATAAGCCGAATTAGGCGTTTTATATGAACGAATTAAGCGCGGTTGGCTTGGAATGCTGATATCGTATACTAAAACACCGGAGCTTAACGCCGCAACATAGGCAGTTGTACCGCAGATTTCAAAACCGCGAACTGAACTTCCAATGTTATTCGAGCAAATCTTTACTGGCACTGTAGGATTTCCCACATCAATAATACTCCAGCTCATTTCACTCCGGTTGCCGACGTAAAGATAACGATTATCCGGTGCTAACCGCATTGACATGACAGTCCCAATATCTGGCAACTGGCCAATTTGTTGAGGATTTTGCATGTTACTTATATTGATGATTCGCAGAGAACTATTGCTTGATCCCGAGATGGGAACCGCTACACAGGCAATGCTATCATTTCCAGCAATAGGCGCAGCACCACCCGTGTTGGCAGCCCCTAAAAAAAACTTTCCATAAATGCTAGGGGATGACGGTGTAATTGAATTTATAATTGCCAGTGCAGGCGTATGACTGGAAGCAGTGTCTGTAACAGCAGCTACTATATAGTTTCCCTGCATGTAAAAATCATGAATAAAGTATTGCTCTTGAGAAGTTGTACCAAGTAAAACCAAAGAGTCTGGGTTTGCTGCGTTCAAAATATTCATTTGACCTGCGCCGTCCACAAAGAAAGACTGATTTGCCACAATCTCGACTTTTTTCCCTCCACCTACTGCCGACAAAAACTGAGAGCGAAACGTCGGATTGGATGAGTTGCTTGCATTAATGACTTTCAACCCGTTGTTTTCAGTGACAGCATAAATTGTTGATCCATTGAGAGTTAGAGACAGGTACACGCCTGCAGTTGCATTAAAGGTTTTGAGATACAGAGGGCTAGTCGGAGTAGTAGCATCGTAAATAGAAAGGCCATACGCTCCCATGGCACAGTAAACATATCCATTTGATACCGAGACATTTCCTGCGTCAGGCGAGGCGCTGCCTGCAAACGTTATCCCTATACGTTGAAGATTTCCTCCTACAAGATCGCAAACAGCCATACCGGAACCAATATTCTTAATGTAAATACGAGAGCCAACTGCTGCTATTCCGCTGGAACTTGGCATACCTCCGTAGATTCCCATATTGATTATATTGTCTAAATTGGTGATGTCTAACACAGCCATGTTTGTAGACCCATCTGTTAGAAACGCCCTATTGTCAGACACCGCAAGCGAATGATTGCTCGATCCATCGGTTAACGTTGAACTCTGACCACGCAAAATCATGCTGGCGGGAACGCTTGCATCCACAATACGCAATGCCCCACCAGAGGAAACGTAGGCAAAAATCTTGTCGGCCACAGACTTCAACACGACTTTATCGGCAAAACCTCCAGTGATAATAGAACCAGCAAGCCACGGCCTAGTCGGATCGGAAACATCTAAAGCAATCAACCCGTTGTCCCCGTTCGCAAGATAGGCATACCCTCCGAGAACAGCCACCCCTTTGGATTTGCCTGAAGCGACGAAACGACCACAGAGCAGCGGTGTGGAGGGAGTCGTAATATCAACGACTTGCAGACCTGCATCAGAATTGGCAACTAGAGCGTAAAGCCGTCCTGAGCTGCTTAAGAGTGCAATGTCATAAATCAAACCTGGTAGAGCTAGACGTGCAATTTGGTATGGGCTAGCTGGGTTTGCAATATTCAAGATGACTAAAGAACTTCCCTCCCCATAGTAGCAATAGTTTCCCTGTGCCGCTACAGCATTAACATGCCCACCAATGCTTCCTACCAGCTCTATGCCGCTGCCCCGAGGATCTCCATAGGTGAATCCGTTCGAGCTGGTGGCGGTTCCACCTGCTGTCTGAACTGTCAACGTAGCGGAACCATAGGTTGAGCTGGATGGTGCCTTGCATGTGATTTGCGAGTCGCTGACTACAACTATATTCGTCGCAGGTTTGCCTCCGACCAAGACTGTAGCCGGGCTGGTGAAATTGATCCCGTAAATGGTAAATGCTGTACCACCTGAAATAGGTATGGTTTGTGGTGATACCGCCGTGATGATCGGAAGGCCGGCAGGAGGGACGTAATCAGCGGAGCGTATGGAGGTGACACCACGTCCTACTGAGAACGTCTGACTTGCCGGAGTCGCCCATCCGGTGACCGGGAGGAATTCAACATTGTGGCTTCCGGTTGAGACATTGGACAATGGTACGCCGCTTTCCGTCCAGGCTCCACCATCAAGCCGCCAACGTGCACCTGCTGTGTTTGCCTGGGACGGATTGATAGTCACCTGCACCGAGCCTAGGATTTCACGGTAAGTGGCAGGCACGACCGTCATTATTCCTCCAAGAACGCTTGCCTTGATGCTATCAGGCGTAATCCATCCTGGGATATCCTTGAAATAGACATACTTGTCCGTGCGAGGCGTGATACCGTCAACTATATGGCCGCTGTTCTGCCATTCTAAGAAGTTGCTGTACTTCCATTGAGCGCCTTCCGCAACGGCTTGTGTCGGGGAGATGTTCACCTGCATCTGCCCATAGGATGTGTCAACTGCGAAGTTAGCCGTTACGGTGCGGTTACCGTCCATTTGAACGGTAACGCTGGAGCTAGTGCCTGATGCATTTCCTGACCAGTGCGTGAAGACGTAGCCAGGATCTGCATTTTCATATACTGAAACAATAGTCCCTTGAGCAAAACTGCTCCCATTCGGAACACAGAAGATAGAGCCACCAGCAGTGGAATTGAGTGTCAGAGCATAGGTGGGAACTACGTCTGTATTAAAGATCGTCACATTCTTGGTAACTAAGCGTGTCACTCCTCCAGCGGTGTAGGAAGCACTAATTCCGATACCTTGGTCATTGATTACTGAATAAGTGTCAAGCTGACCAGAACTGGAAATACCCGCGTAACTTGAATTGAGACTCCATGTAGGGCTTACATAGGCAGTGGAAGTGTCAGTGAAAGTGGCTTTCGCCTTATATTGGGAGGAAGAATTTTCATTTACAGATGCCGAACCTTCGATTGCCAGGCTGGATAGCGTGCGTGTCGGCGGCGGCGTGGCCCCATAAAAGGCGGTGAGCGTGTGCGGGGCGTTCAGAATAAGACTTGTGCTGTTCGTATATGCGTAATCTATCCCATCAAGCTGCCATTTCTGGAATACCTGACCGGATGGCAGCGTTATGGGGAAACAACTGACACCAACGGTAGTTCCGTGGGCAAAGGAGCGGCTCGTTGGGGTCTGGCCGGACACATACTGTTCGCTGTTGACATAACTGCTGACATTAAGCCCGCTTGACGGATTTGCCGAGTAGATGGTAAGAGAGTGTGTCGTACCCGTCCCAGGCTGGGTGGTGGCGCTGACGATGCTGGTGTAACTGGAATTACCCGCTCCGTTATAGGCGCGGATCCGATACTGATACTGTGTGCCAGCCGTTAATCCGGTGGTATTCGAGTAGCTTTTAACGTTGGCGGAAAGATCGGCAATTTGAGACCATGAAACAGAAGAAACAAGACTGCGTTCGATTTTATAGCCTGTTTCATTGTTTACGTCAGACCAGGCAAGGTTGATCTGGCTGGATGAGACGGAAGAGGCTGAAACTCCTGTCGGGGTTGTCGGGGCGATCAGGGGAACATACTTTATATAGGAAGAGTTAGATTCCGTATAGTTACCGCCATTGTCGTAGGCTAGTACTTTCCAAGCATAGACTCTATTGGGGAATGGGATGGTGGCAGTTACGGGGGTGTTAGAGGCATAACTCCCAAACTTGACCCATGGTTCAAAGAAGGTGATATCACGGTACATATATGTTAATGGGGAATTGTGCGCGAGTCCACTGTGTTCATCGGACGCTATCGCCGAAATTGTGAACGTATCGGCGTTTGAAATCGTTGGGTACGTTGAGTCCTGGGAACCGATGCCGCGCAAGTACACATTGTAGGGTGGTGTTTGAATGGCGTCAGGCATCTCTGTCATCTGCCATTTCGGCCCGTGTAATGCTGGGTCGTAAAGTGTTAAATCATCACACACGTCATATCCGTTCTGTTCATAGCACCATTCAACTAGAAAATCGCATCGGAATATCCCATCACCTGATTGTGGAGACGAGTTTGGGAGCTTGTACCCCCAGATTAAAGGTCCTCCCGGTTGCCTTCCGAAAGCCCAGTAGTGGGCATTAACCTGATCGACACCGTCGCTAATAATAGAGTCTCGTACGGCTTTAGAGAGATTTGCAGGGCATCTTTGCCCCATAAAGTTGTTCCCTCCCAGAAACGCAGCCCAAGTGCCATCTGGGCCGCCAGCTACCACACTAAAAGGTTCGTAACTCGATGAACCTTTAGAATGGATGACGTATGTCTCAGTATTGGCATTGTCATACCGGTAAATTAATCCTGTATGATAATTTATATTGTACACAACACCATCACGGTAAACGGCGTCCGCGACTTCTGCGGTCGCTATGTCAGCAACTAGCAGTATAAATAGGCATAATACCCAAGAGATACAACGAAACAATCCCAACTTTATCTTCATGGTGTAATACCTTTCATTGCTATGTTAACACGGTGGAGTAAGACCTTTCTGACTTGCGGGTCGGTGACTTTGTCGATCCTTTCCCGAATCAGTGTGACATTGGCGGGTGTCGGATCCGTCATAAGTGTGTCAACAACCGCACGCAAAGGGACCAGGTTTTCTGATTCGAGCGTATTCAACAGAGTATTCAGGAGTTTAGCGACTTCAGGGGATTTAGAAGATCCCATTCTAATTATCGCCTTTGCTCTCACCCCTGGGTCTTCTGTATCATCAAGTGAAATTGTTTGAAGGAGTTGCCGGGCAGAGGTGTCGCTGATGTCAAGAAGCATAATCGCGGATCTCTTTGCAAATGTAGGCTCGGAGAATGGCGCTATTCCTGTTGTCTGAGTCTTCGTCACAATATCGAGTAGAACTTTCTGTGAGTCGGCAAAAGGCGCTGTCCCGACCGCATTGACGGCAGCACTCCGAAGATTGATATTTGTAGATTTGATTAATGTCTTGATTTGATCATAGTTTCGCTCGTCTATGTTCACGTTGCGATTAGTGCTGGTAAGTGCGAACTGGACAACCTGCTCATCCGGGTCTGTTAGTAGAGTGTAGAACGCATCTGGGCGTTTGATTGCTGAGTCTATTTGACCTGTCAGATAAGTCGCTGTACGTCGCACGGAAGGGTTCTCGTTCTTATTTGTGGCAATGCCCCAAACAAGAGTCGCCTTTGTTTCCATAGGCCCATCTGCGTAGGATAGGCAACCCAAAAGGATATTTCTGTATATCGGACTTCCATCGTTTTTCTCCAAAGCGTATTGAATTGTTTCAAAATGCTCTTTGGCCTTCCGGACAGCAATGTCAACAAAAGAGGCTATAAGTGCTTCTAGGTCGGCTTTTGCATTCTGTTCATCACAGAAACGCCTCAACCGTTCAAGATTAGTTTTGAAATCCAGGTTTGTGTCGTATTGGAGAGTACGGGACAAGACTTGAGTAGTGGGCGTCTGTTGTGGAACTTGCGATGCCAGTGCAGGCTCTCGCTCTTTTTTCACAACATCACTGGTTATTGTTACCGGTGCAGGCGTATCCCTGTAGCGGATAATCCACCATGAACCTATCGCCACAAACGCAAGTACTGTAATTAGGCCCGCTTTCTTCCAAATTGGAATACGAGCCTTCAAGTTGATTATCCCCATGCCGCCCCCTGTATAAATCGCATTTAACAAGCATAAATCAAAACGCTTAACCTACTAAGTACTGTCAAATTATCTTATATCAAGGAGTTTCAAGCAAATAAACAGTATTCATCGATACCCCGTAAATGCTAAAAGCTACACCAAACTCCACCAGTCCCAGATGTGAAACAGACATGTAACAGGTTATCATAAAGCTTCATACACAACAAGCTCTTCGGCGTTCCCTCAATCCGCTTTGCCCGCACCGTCCAGCGTGACGATGCAGCGGTTGTCAGGAGAGTTACGCTCTAGTTTCTGCTGGGCTGAAACCTTGATTTAAGGGCCTGTTGTGTTCTGTTTTAACTGCATAGGCTGTTTTACCCTAAGCGTTATATACATAGGATGACAGGCTTGAAGCTAAATCCGTAGTGGGGCTTACATAGTTGTAGTTTCGATCCCCTGCTTATGGGGAATCACATAATAACAAGTTCGGCGGCAGGAGAGACAAATGACCAAGCAGCGAGAAGTACTTCCGAAGATCCTCGCCATCATCATTGCTCAGGTTCCCGATGCTACTGTCTATCTGTCCGGAAGTGTCGCTTTGGGGAACGAGAGACCGGATTCAGACCTCGACCTCTATGCCATCGTACCGAACGTCGAAGGGGTCAACTACCCCGGAGGAACGGTAGAGATCGAGACAGAAGGCTGCAAATCCTTCAAAGCCGACTTTGATGGCGTACCCTTGGAGATTCGATTCCTTACCATATCGTTCTTTGAGGCGCGTCTTCGCAACAAGCCTTGGCGAGGGTATAAGGTTCCTTTGAAATCAGAGATCCTCTCTGATCCGCACGGCTTCCTTCAAGCATGGAAGGATCGCCTGGAGCCCTGGTTTCGTGACCACCCGGAAGCTGTTGCCCTGTGGGAACGGTGGATATCTGAATACACCGACTGGCGGCGCACAAAAGGCGACAAAGTGGGAGATCTCTTGCGGCGCTTCCCCTACTTGGTCCCTAACCTGTGGCCGCATTTGGATGGGCTCTATTCGGGAGAAGGGACGACCGAACGATCTACTGTAGTCGACGTCGCTGCCCAGGAATCTATCGGATCACAATTGGTTCAAGATGGATAATCGACCGACAGACCGAATAGAATTCCCTTGTGACGGCTAAAAAAAGAGCGGCCGTTACCAGCCGACTCAGGTCACCCGCAAACCCTGATGCTCATGAATCCCGCTTTGCTCAACAGTGCGTATACGATTA
>CAZION010000193.1:0-12009 GCA_964540865.1 uncultured Victivallis sp. | reverse complement strand
AGTCATCCCACAGGATGACGGATTAATGGATTGCTGGATTGCTGGATTGCTGGATTATTGGGTTTGAGTTCAAAAAAAAGCATAGATGCTGGGTTTTAAGAAAAATTTCAGAAAAGGCATTTCGGATTTTCACCATGTGATGTTTTTCGCGTTACTCTTTGATTTGCAACAATCCATTAATTCGCCTCAGGCGAATTAATCCGGTAATCCAATAATCCATGGGAAGGCAGTGTCATGGTTTTCCTTTTTATGCATATGCCTTCTTCTGCAGATTGCTGATCTGGAACGTATGGCGCCTTGTTCCCGAAACAAAAGGACGTTCCCTGGAGGAAATTGAGAAATTCTGGCATCGTCCCAAGTGAAAAATCAAAGGATTATATTCGTTGATTACTGGTAACTGGTTTCTGGTATTTCTGACCTACTTCCGCTGCCTTGAGAGCAGGAATTCCGACAATATGGAATCATAAGTCCGGGAGAGATTTGTGAACCTGTAGTCTACGTGGAATTCCCTGCAACCGAGCATCATCCTGTCAAGGTAATGGTTTAATTCCTTCAGGTATTCTGTTTTGATGATGGCGGGTTCGGTGACTATGGAAAAAGATGATTCCATATCGAGGAAACGGATTGAGCGGTCAAAGTCGAAATTGAGTTCTTCGGGATCGAGGAAATGGAAAACCGCAAGGTCGTGTTTCCTGAAGCTGAAAGTCGGTGGCTGGCTCCCTGTCATGATTGCGGTTCTGATTTATCTTATGATGTCTACATGGAGGCATTACAGGGCGGTGCTTGGTGAAAAAATCCGGGCCAATTCCCTTCCTGTCGAGGAATTCATTTGATGCAAGCAGGTTCTACCATCTGCCACCGGGCCGAGTTATGGAATACGGACTCCAAGTGGAGTTGTGAGAGTACTTTTTCAAGGGGAGCATGAAAAAGTATTTACGATTGGCAAGTATGGTATTGTCCGCGTTTATTTGAAAGGTGATCTCAACGGCTGTCCCCAGATTCCTTCTTTTTTTTGGGAATCTTATTCCAAGTCGTGAGTTCATAATCGTCTGAAAGTTTTTTCCAGACCACGGCCTCCACGACTTCGTCCTTGTAGTTGATATTTATCTTGAGCAGCATCTTGTAGTTCATGCCTGCGACAACCTGTTTGCTGGCGCTGAGTATTTCAGTCAATGAGACGTTTGTGTCCTTATCTGTTTTCCTCAAAGCCTTTTCAATGGCTATCACTGCGAAGTTCGCAGCAGCGGCAACTTCGCTGTCGTCTGTTTCAGCCTTGCTGTAGGCGCCTACATCCTGGGCATGAATCGAAAAGACTCCAAATGTGAGAACAATTGCTGAAATAATAACAGTAGCAAGAAAAGATTTCATGACGCTCTCCTGATTTAAGTCCATCACCCATGAAACTTCTTCGATTCATCGAAAAAGTTATTTAGTAATAATGAGAAAAAAGAATCACTTTCCGAATTTCCTGAAAAGCACCTTCTCTGTTTCCATCGTGTACGAGCCGTCATTTGACAAGGTCTTTGGGAGCTCGGGAGAAAGTTCTGAAAGCTTTTCAACTGGGGTTAGCGGGAAATCACAGTGCGGGAAAATCACGGTTTTGCCCGGGAATTTCGCATCGGCTACTGCCTCCAGTCCTTTTTTCAGATCCTGCATTCCGCCGATGGCGGCGAGGGCGGTTGCCGGATTGAGTTTCTTCCCTTCGACAAGTTCCAGCGTGTGTCTGAGATGTGCTGTCAGGCTTCCGCTTGAGCCGATATATCTGGCTCCGGCTTCCGCTATTTTCATTACATTCAGGAGGCCTTCCTTCCCTGCGGGGATTCCTGCGAAGATGTTCATGAGTCCGTCTTTCTTGAGGAAAGGGGCTGAAGAATTCACTACCGGCACCACTGGCACCAGCATCACAATGTCATCGAAGCCTCCTTCTTCTCCTGCGAATTTCGCAACTTCGGCTTCGAATGCCGCCGGTGTCGGGAATGATTTAGGGTTGAGTGTCTTGAATTCTATTTTCCTCTCCCTGATCTTTGCGCCGAGCAGTTCGCAGACATGTTCTATCCTGGTGTCGTCCATATCCGTCATGAGGATTCTTAATGGGCCTTCCGGTGATTCCACGGCGAGCTGCGTATGCATCTGCCCCATTGCGCCGGCACCGCCGACAAGCCAGCAGGAGCCGCCTTTTTTGAGTTTGCTTCTGACATTCCTGCCATATGCGTCTGAAAGGATATTTGTTTTGCAGCCTTGGTAGAACCAGCCATTGTAGTGGATGCCGCCTACGTCGAAAGACCAAGCTTCATCGGGATAGTTGCCGATGAAGCTTATGACTGCGTTCCTGTTTGCGAGCTTCGCAATTTTTTCAGCATTACCCTTGCGAAGTTCGCATAGGAAAATATCGTCGAATGCTTCTTTCTCCGGAATCGATTTCAGGATTTCAATTTTAGCGGAAGGGATTTCCTTTTTAATTGAATCAACTGCCTGCTGGGTAAGGTTAAGGATGGAGATTTTTGCCGGCTTCGCGTCCGCTAGAAGTTTTCCGAGCTCATATGTGTTCCTGTTTCCCTCTTCGGATGCAATAAGGACGGAACCGCCATTATTAGGTTTTTTTCTGTTTTCAATCATATAGCTGGCGATGACGCATGTCCATGGTTCGACGAGGGCGGCGATTCCGGCGGGGATTGAATCGGCCAGTGGGAGCAGGTAGCAGCCTTCATCGCCGTTCAGGACGCGCTGGTCAATCCTGCTGTATTCGGACATACCGCCGTCAATGGCGTAACCGTAGGCGAAGCCTTTCCCCTTCACATATATGTCAGCCTGAATTATAAAACGCTGGCCTACTTTGAATTTATCGGAGACTTTCTTCCCGGTTTTGACAATGGTCATTACCGCTTCATGCCCCGGGATTACGGGCTGGTTTGCGAGGTCGGGCGAAACGACCCGGGGGTGATCTTTTCCGGCCCTGATGAGCTTGACATCGGAGAAGCAGAGCCCTATGGAATCTATTTTTACAAGAAGCTCGTCATCGCCTATGTCTGGGACTTTCACTGTGCATGGAGAATTATTTTTACCGAGATTTTCCATGCCTGCGCCGAAAAGCGGCCAGGCGAGCATTGTGTCGGGAATGATTTGAGACATTGTTTTATCCTGTTATTTTTTATGAGTGTGGCACAGGCAGATTGCCTGTGGGCTTAAAACACAATTTTCCGTACTATTTAATTCAAGGCCTGCAAATTTAAGACGAGACTTGAGAAATGTCAAAAGGAAAACAGGTTTAAGGCGCTTTAAAACCCGTTTTATTTTAATTAAAAATCAGGCGAAAGTTTTTTGTTTATATGGGAAATGACAATAGATTAATGGGAATATTAAAAATTGGAAGCGTAAAATTGGAAACAGAAAATAAACCTTCGGATGGAAAAGTCTCTTCTGCCGTGAATGAGCTTGGTGAAGTATTCTATAAGTCTGTCTTTGAGGCGCTTCCGTACAGTCTGATAATTGTAGACAACGGGTTCGATGTTAAAGCGCTGAACCCGGCCGCGGAAAAATTCTTCGGCCCATGGAAGAACAAGAGCTCATGTGATTTGTGGGAGATAGCCCCATTCCTGGTTGGCAGCAAGGCGGCATTTGAAAAAGTCTTCACCGCGGGTGAAAAGGAAATGCTGCGGCGGATAGAGTACAAGGGGGCTGAGGAGAAATTCATTGACGTGTCAATCTGTCCTTATTTTTCAGGTTATACCTGCGAGGGTGCGGTAATTCTCATAGCGGACGTTACAGAACTTGAGAAAAAGGAAGAATACATAAGGCGTTCCCAGAAAATGGATCTTGTCGGAACTCTCGCCGCCGGACTCTCCCATGATTTCAACAATGTCGTAAACGGCATAAAGGCTACAGTATCGTCCGTTAAATATTCCCTCAGCGATAAATCGCTCACAGATGTTTCGTTGAGGGAGCAGGTTGGGGATGATATGGAGATAATTGAAGCTTCTGCGAGCAGGGGCGCCGATATAGTTGAGCAGCTTCTGTCCATTTCCAGGAAGAAGGAGCATTCCTTTGCAAAAGTGGATCTTGTTACGGTTGTGAACGATGTCCTGAAAATATGTGGAACCATGTTTCCCAAGACAGTGGAGATTGTATCGGATGTCCGGGAGGATCAGGCGATGGTCAATGCGTCATTGACTCAGCTTGAGCAGGCATTGTTGAACCTGTGCATAAATGCCTCACACGCCATGACTATAATGAGGAGCGAAGACGAGGAGCAGGGAGGGATTCTCAGCCTTTCCCTTGAAAAGATATATGTTGGCCCGAACATGTGCGAATTCATTCCCGACGCTGTGCCCGGGTTCTACTGGATTCTGAGTGTTTCAGATACGGGGATAGGTATGACAAAGGAGATTATCGCAAAGATTTTTGATCCTTTTTTCTCGACCAAGGAGAAAAAAGGAACCGGACTGGGGCTCTCGATGGTTTATAATATCGTAAAGGAATACAAGGGGTTCATAGATGTATTTTCAGAACCCGGGAACGGATCTGTGTTTTTTGTTTTCCTTCCGCTTGCCGACAAATCGGATGAGCGGCTTGGGCCTGTAAAAACTGAAATGGTTAATTAACGAAAGGGTTCCGATTCTTATGCTGAATATGAATAAAGACAATCGAGGCACGTTAAGCCACGATTTCATGAAGATTTACGCTGTCCTGACAATCTCCTTCTTATTTATGACCGCAATTAGCATATATGCCTATTTCTCAATAATGCGGATGAGCGGGAAATACACAAACCTAAGCAGTACGGCAATAGAGATCAAGCTCAAGGCCACAAACGCCAATCTTCTTTTCAGGGAAATCATAAGCGGATACTCCGACAAGGATATGAACGCTGTATGGGATAAGCTTAATGCCGCCTCAAAGAGCTGCAGGGGGCTCGCTGAGATTGGACAGAGCGGTACGATTGACGGGAAGCTCTCTGTATTCAAGGAGAAACTTCTGAAGTTCTATACTTTAATTGAGGATAAGGCCGGGGCTTCGGATAGGAAGAAAATGAAAGGGGATGTGGATGCCGCATATGCCGATCTTATTGGCAGCATTGAAGGAATAGAAAAAGAGATCGCAGAGATAGTTGAAGGGAAGCTCATAGTATTCAACGTGTTGTATTCGATACTTATTATGAGCATCATGGGCCTTTTCGGGTTTGTGGTTTTTGTAATCCGTAAATTCATTTCCGGAAGAGTTGAAATGGAGTTGTCGCTTGAGAATTCAAAGAATAATCTCAATGCCATACTGAACTCAATTAATTCCGTCCTGATTTTTGTTAATTCAACTGAGATCGTTGCACAATGGAATAAGTCCGCGGAGCAATATTTCTCAATCTCCGGACAGAAGGCTATTGGCAGGAACATTTGGGAGCTCCTTCCGTTCCTGGAGCCATTCCATACGGAATATGAAAAAAACTTCCAGCTTCAACGCTCCTCCGAGTTTCTGAGGCAAAAGGTCAATATAGGAGGCAACGAAAGGTATATAAATATTAAGATGAGTTATGCCCCCGGCATCAATGGCGTGGTTGTTCTGCTTGACGATGTTACCGCCTATGAAGTCAGGGACAGGCAGATAAGGCAGGCTCAGAAAATGCAATTGGTTGAGAATATGATGGGCGGACTTGCCAACGACTTCAACAACGCCCTTGGTGCAATTACCGGCACCATTACGATGATGAAATATTCCCTTGAGAGCAGCGGTGGCAACCTTGATGAAATCAGAAACAACATGGAAGTCATCGAGAGTTCCGCGGAAAGGGCGGTGGTCATGGTTCAACAGCTCCTGTCAGTTGCTCAGAAGCATGAACTATGTCTCGGCAGTGTTGATCTTAATGGGATTATCCAGCACATACTCAGAATTTGTCAGAATACAATTGACAACAGCATTCAACTTGCCGGTGAAATTTACAATGCCAGGGCTATGACAAAGGTGGATCCTGCGCTTATTGAACAAGTCCTCCTCAATCTCTGCGACAATGCTGCGCATGCGATGACTGTCATGAGGCCGGTTGAAAACCGCGGTGGCACTCTTACCATCTCAATTGACAAGGTTTATCCTGACAGGAACTACCGCAGCCTCCATCCACAGGCCCTTCGTCAGTGCTATTGGCTAATATCAGTTTCAGATACCGGGATAGGGATGGATTCCGAAACAGTTGCAAAGATCTTTGATCCGTTTTTTACAACTAAGGCAGCTTTGCAGGCAAACGGCCTTGGCCTTACAATTGCCAATGACATCATCCGCCAGCACAGTGGTTTCATTGAGGTTGAATCAAGGCCTGAAATAGGTTCCAGGTTCGATGTCTTCCTGCCTGAGATAGTTGTTTCCGAAGAATCGGCGGCTCGTGCAGAAGAAATTCCTGCCGAAGATCAGATACCCGTAGGCTCCGGGCTCATTCTTGTTGCCGATGATGAACTTATCATGAGGAAAACGGCAAAAGGAATTCTCACAAAACTTGGTTACGAGGTGGTCTTTGCCGAAGATGGCGAACAGACTGTAAACGTCTTTATGGAGCGGCATAGCGAGATCGCTGCTGTTCTCCTTGATATGGCGATGCCAAAAAAATCCGGTAGGGAAGCTTACATCGAGATGAAGAAAATCCAACCTGATGTCAAAGTCATCCTTATTTCCGGTTTCAAGAAGGACAAGCGTATTGAGGAAATCCTAGGGCTCGGAGTTAACGCCTTCATCCAAAAACCCTATTCGATGGTAACTCTCGCCCAGGAAGTCAAGAAGGTAATCGTAGGATAGTTGCGGATATCTTACCTGGTTTTCATTTTCTCCTGGATGAAGGACTGGGGGTTAACCCATTTGTGTAGGCCTTTTGCGAATTCATCGGCGGGGATGTAGCTGACTTGACATATTGACGATGAATCAAACGCATCATTGTAGATCCCGAACTGGAGATGTGCGCCGAAGCCGCCGTTTTCCCAGGTGAAATGCCTGCCGATTGAGCCGATTTTCTCCCCTGCTGAAACAGTGCTGTCCTTCCTCACGTGGATGAACGGGGAAAGATGGGCGTACAATGAGCAGAATTTACTGCCATCAGTTCCTGTATGTTCGATTATGACGGCAAATCCCCAGTTTCGATTATATTCGGCCGATTTCACAACACCGTTGCCGATTGAAACTACTGTGAGATATGTCTTACGCATTCCTGCAATATCGCAGACACGCACGATTTCTCCGGCATCGGCTGAGCTTTTTCCGATTTTGACGCCGAAAGCTTTTCTTGTCTGGTCTAGGTAGCTTCTGACAGGAGGGACGAGCGAGTCAGCAGCAGCCGTTTTTTCGCATGCGGTTTGTACATTTCCATCTCCAGATAATCCAGGAATGCTGAAAACCAGGCCGGTTAGTTTCATCCTTTCGGTTCTCTGTTCATTGAAAAGTTCATCTTCTTTTTTTCCTTTGACATAAAGTGGTTCGAAGGTTTCGGATTTTTTAAGGAAGTCAAAGGCGTCCTTGAAATTGGCCGGTATTGGTACGGATTGTGTGTTAGTTGCGGTTTTTATGGAGTAGCGTTTTCTTATGGAGTCCTGAGCGGCTTTCATTGATCCAAGGGCGTAGATGTCCTGTTCATTTTTAATTGATTCATCCAGGGGCGGAAGTTCGGTTTCAGTTCCATGCCAAGACAGGTATTCGGCTGACAATTCCCTGATTGCGGGATCATATGATTTCATGAGCCCGGAAACATATTTCCTGATTTCCTCAGTATTCGCGTTCTGACTTATAAGTGAGGCAATTGCCGTTGACTTTTCATTTGTTGTCTTCCCCGCTTTGAGCATCGTAAGGGTTTTTGATGTCAGTTCTCCGGTATAATATCTTGGCAGATGAAGTTCCAGTGATTTCCATATTTCGGGTCTGGCGATCGCGGAAATGATCCTTTCCAGATCAGGTTTCTGCATTTCAAGCTGCTCGAGTGCAATGCCGGCAATTTCAGGATTTTGGTCATTAACCAGTGATGGCATAATTGAGTTCAGGGTTTCCTTCGCATTTTTGTCAAGCGCCGAAAAGGCGAGGAGCCGCGCCTCCTGGCTGGAGTCGCTCCTTAAAAGAGCAGTCAGCGGGGGAATGGCATCAGGCGACCACACAAACTGGAGCAGGTAAAGAGACATGTACCGTTTGGGGTTTGGAACTTTCGCCTCTCTTGAAAAGGATTCATTTGCAGCGCCAGAAGAGATCCCCTGCTTCTGCGTGATGTATTCCTGTGCTGCGTGGAAGAGAAGCCGAGGAACTGCGATTTTCCCCATTTTTACAATGTCTTTGACGACGGACGCTTGGGCGGTAGCGCCTGAGCCCATCTTTATGAGAAGCGCATCTACATCTTTATCGACCTGGGTTGACGGTTTTCCGGAATCAGCACTACCCATCAGGTTGATTGAAAAAATCAAGATGCTGATAATCAGCAAGGCAGTCATATTTAAGGCACTTCTGTTTTTCATTGATTTTCCGCTTTTATAAGGATTTGGTTAAAAAAGTCACCTCGTCCTGCATGTTTTTTAGTTATGAAGACCGAAGATAACTTTTATATTACAATATAAGAGGTAATTTACAATAGCGACAGTGGTTGGCAACCGCTCCGGGATAATCCTTAGGGTGTTTCCGGGGAGGAAAGTCCGGACTCCACAGTGCGGGAAGTCCCGGGGCGCGAAAGCTCTCCGGGATGCTGCGGACCAGATTCCGCGGTAAGGAAAGTGCCACAGAAAATATACCGCCACGGATTTGCAAAAATCCGTGGTAAGGGTGAAAAGGTGGGGCAAGAGCCCACCGGGCTGATCCGAAAGGATGGCCGCATGGTAAACCCCTTCCGGAGCAAGACCAAATAGGGAATGATGCTGCTGCACGCAGCGCTTGAATTCCGGGTATTGGTCGCATAGACAGATGGTTGCCGTTCTGAGTGCGCGCAAGCGCCTCGGGATTACAGAATCCGGCTTATAGCCACTGACGCTGTTTTTTCATTTGGCGATTGTGATGATTTTGAGATTGTGTTGACTGTTTCAATGTAGAAGACAAACAATTCTGGAGGTTTTTCATGAGTGTTAATACGATTAATGCGGCAATCAGAGACGTTAAGGATTTTCCCAAAGAGGGGATAATCTTCAAGGATATTACACCCATCCTGAAATCGGAAAAGCTTTTCAGGGAGGTTATTGACATTATTGCGGCGCGATATGAGAAGAATAAGCCTGAAAGTTTTGCGGCAATAGAGTCGCGTGGCTTTATTTTCGGTTCTGCGCTTGCGTACAAGCTGAAATGCGGCCTTATTCCTGTAAGAAAGAAGGGGCGGCTCCCATATAAGACAATCGAGGAGTCGTATGCGCTTGAATATGGGACAGCCACAATAGAAATCCATGAGGATGCTGTTAGGCCAGGGGAAAGAGTTGTAATAATAGACGATCTGCTCGCGACAGGGGGAACGGCCGGGGCTTCGGCAAGGCTGATTGAAAGGCTGGGAGGAAAGGTTGAGGCACTTGAATTTGTAATTGAACTCGGATTTCTGAAGGGCAGGGCAGCTCTCGCAAAATATGATGTTAATTCAATAATAGTTGTCGATTGAAATGTGTTCAATATCCCGTTCTGAAGTTTTACAACCTACTCAATTGATAAAAAGTTGCCTAAAAAATCAAATTAGATATCAAAATAATTTGTATTCAAAATATATATCGTGTAAAATTTACCTCCTTTGGAATTAATCAGGACTGTTTCAATGAAATATGCAATAATAAGCGACATACACGCCAATCTCGAAGCTCTTACCACTGTCTTAGACAAGTGCAAGGCGGAAGGCGTTGAAAAATATATATGCCTTGGCGATATAGTAGGATACAATGCAAATCCGAGGGAATGCCTTCAGCTTGTGCGCTCTCTTGATCTTGTCGGGGTTGTTAAGGGAAACCATGACGAGTATGTCTCCAACAGCAATGAGGAAATGCTTGGGTTCAACCAGCATGCGAAGCAGGCGGTGCTTTGGACAAAAAGCCAGTTGAACGAAGAGGAATGCGACTGGCTTGCCAAACTTCCCACGAAGCAGATTGTGCGCGGCACAAATATAACAATCGTCCATGCCACACTCGATTCACCATCGTCATGGGGATATATCTTCGATGTCCACCATGCAATGGATAATTTCTCCTACCAGTTTACCCCCCTTTGTTTCTGCGGGCATTCACATGTTCCGATTGTATTCTGCAAAAAATCATTTACCGGTTCAAACAGCCTCTTAGTTGAGGAAGTTATGGAATGGAAGGCTGAAAGGAATGAGGCCGCTCCCAACAAGCCCGATCCCGATCCGGTGATATCAATCCAGAAAGGCTGGAAGTATCTCATCAATATCGGTAGTGTGGGACAGCCCAGGAATAAAGATCCAAGAGCTTCTTTTGCAATTTATGATACGGAAGCGAATACTGTCACCAGGCTTAGGCTTACATATGATATCGTTACTGCACAGAAGAAGATCCGGGATGCCGGTCTCCCAGAAAGGCTTGCTATCAGGCTTGAGCGCGGAAACTGACGCAGCCCCCTCGTTCTTTTGGACACTTTCTGTAGGTCGCATGGAAAAGATTTTAATAATAAAAATAAGCAGCCTGGGCGATGTGCTTCACGCCTTTCCGGCAGTCTCCCTTATCGCTGAAAAATATAAAAACGCGCAGATTGACTGGCTTGTCAATCCGGCATTTGCGCCAATCCTCCAATACAACAAATGCGTCCACAGGATAATATCATTCCCACGTAGGGCGCTTGGTTCCCCTTTAACATTTCCTAAGGCGTTTGTAAACCTCATAAGGGAAATCCGCCTTGAGAAATACGATATTGTCATTGATCTGCAGGGGCTTCTGAGGAGTGCGTTTTTTGCGAAATTCGCAAGGACATCGGTAATTGCCGGATTTGATTCGCCGAAAGAGAGGGCGGCGGGTTTTTTCTACAACCGCAGAATTTCCCCTGGAGCCGAACATATCCATGCGGTGGATAAAAACGTAGGGTTCATTTCAAAGCTTCTCGATATACCATTCAATGTTCCGGAATCACCGCTCCCGGAAAACAGCCTGAACATGGACAGCCTAGTCGGCGTACTGAGCCGGAACAATGTCTCAAGGAATGAGATGATTGTCGGGGTTGCGCCTGGGGCAAGATGGGAGAGCAAGCAGTGGCCACCCCTGTTTTTTGCGAAAGTCATGGATTTACTGGAGTCCAGAATTCCCGGATACAGGTTTCTCCTCCTCGGTTCGGCTGACGAACTTGAGGCATGCAGGAAGATTTCATCCTTGTGCAAGAAAGCCAAGCCGGTGATAATTGCCGGTGAAACAGGGATCGGAGAACTGGTTGAGGTGATCCGGATTTCAAAATGCCTTTTATGTAATGACAGCGGCCCCATGCATATTGCCGCTTCGCTGAAGATCCCGGTGTTTGCAATGTTTGGCCCTACGGATCCCGCCAAAACAGGACCTTATGGGGAAAAGCATTCTGTTTTTCAGCCCGAATTGGATTGCATAAAATGTTTGAAGCGCTATTGTCCTGGCAAAAATTATGTATGCCAGAAGTCGGTAAATCCCGACTTGGCTGCAGATGGGATTATTGAGCTTTTGAAGTAATTGAATCGTATTGGGATTTGTATTTTAAGTTCACGGGCAATGGGCCTGTGTTACATTTACGTTAAGGAATTTCAAAGTGACCAGTAATCAGTCACCAGTGATCAGTCAATGGATTTTCTTACTGATGACTGATAACTGAGCTGATTTCAAAATGCAGGAAAATGTTGATATGGCAATGTCTTCCGTTGGAGTTCAAGCTTCAGTTTGTTCTTAGTATTCAATAAGATACACAAGCTAAAGCTTGAACTCCAACTTAAGAAATCATCTCAAAAGAGGCTTGTTTTGAAATTGCCTCAACTGATGACTGATGACTGATGACTAAAGTTGCGGCCCTTGGCCGCCTAATTTAAGGTATAGGAATTTCAAAGAGATGAACATTCAACATTCAACTTTGAACATC
>CAZION010000192.1:0-12027 GCA_964540865.1 uncultured Victivallis sp. | reverse complement strand
GAACAGGAACGCTGGGAACTGACTCCCGCCCTGCCGTTCTGCGCTGTTTGGGAGGAGGATGGCGGCCTGATGTCTCTTGCACGGCAGGGTGCGTGCGATGCGGAATGCCGAGTTGAAACTGATGGTCGCAATGGAGGGACGGTCGGCTTTGCCGTTTCGTTTCGCCGCACATGGGTAGATCCAATTGACTATGTAAACCGTGAACTGCGCTTCACCCCAATACTGGACGGAGAAGAAACTGTAGCATTTTGCGCCCGCCGTCTGAGACAGCACATCATGATCGACCTGGGCAAAAAAACTCTGGTCGAACGCGCAGCCGAATCGCCCGAAGTGGCCTATATGCTCGACTCATACATCATGAAACTTTTCCACGGCATCGAAAATGTCGGCTACATGATGGAGGGCAAAACAGCCGCCAATCCCGGTTCGTTCCAGAATTACATGACTTTCACCGAGGCCGCCGCAGGACTCCAAAAACTCAAAAAGGCCGGCGTTGACAAGATTCTCACCCAGTGTGTCGGCTGGAACAGCAAAGGCCATGACGGACTGTATCCCACACGTTTTCCAATAGAAGAACGACTGGGCGGAGAAGGTGGATTCCGGGATATGATCAGGATTGGCAACGGACTCGGCTTCAACATCCAGGTACACGACAATTTCATCATGCAGAATCTCAACTCCCCGGATTTCGACCGTGATTATGCGATCATTGACATTCACGGTGAACCTTTGATCCATGGACGCTGGGCGGGCGGACCGGAAGCCTCCGGATGGCCCCTGTCAATGCCTGAAGACCGCATCGCCGGCCATTTGCGGCGCATGAAAGAGCTTGGTCTGAAAGGGATGTACTATGTGGACTACATGCAACAGCCGCTGGAGGTGAACTACCATCCCAAACACAAAGGGCCGCGCTCGGCCTGCGCAAGGGGGCAGGTGCTCATTGTCGAAGAGTGCCGACGCATCTTCGGCGCCTGCGGCACGGAGTTCGGGTTCCTCCCATGTGCAGTGGCGGCAGATCACATCAGCACCTGCGGAGATCCGTGGCATCTGACAATGTGCAAGCCGGAATGGCCGGTAATGGCTCTGATAGACCGTAAGAAAGTGGTGCCGGTATGGCAGATGGCAATGAGCGGTTTGGTGGCTCTGGAGGCCCGCGGCGGAGTGAGTTGGAACAACGCCATGAATTGCGTCTTGTTCGGCGGCATTCCGCGTGACGAGTGGTCCGCACGGCCCGGCTTGATGCCGGTACTGGATGATGTCCGTGTGGCTGGTCACAAAGCCATCTACGACCTGTGCGTCGTTAAATTCGGCCATCTCAAACGGCAGCAGATCACCGGCTACCGCAGGCTCTCGGACGACGTACACCAGACAAGTTTTGCGGACGGCACGGAAGTGACGGCAGATTTCGCCAGCCAGGAACTCCTGATGAACGGCAAGCCGATAAAATGTCCGACAGCCCTCATACGCAAAGGGAACAATGTTTAGTCCACAGACAGTAGGTATCATTTGAAACATGAATTGAAAAATGCACGTACCACACATGGAAAAGGTTGCAGGCTGCCGGACGCATCCGGGGAGGCCTGCCACACGACTTGGGCTCTTTATCAAAAACCGGCGGGGATTCAAACACGCTGGTCCAGTTTCGAGAATCCGACTGCGGGCAAAGGTATCGCCGCCCAGGAGAACTGCGGCGCCAAGGGTCATCCCTGCGACGTGATCCCGGACGGTCATGCCGTCACGCTCCTTGATGTCAAAGGTTCCGGACTTGTCAATAGAATCTGGCTGACGGTCAATGACCGCTCACCCGCAGCCCTCCGCGGCCTCGTTTTCGAGGCCGTTTGGGACGATGCCAAAATTCCGGCTGTGAGCGTTCCTCTCGGCGACTTCTTCGGCATCGGCCTCGGACGTAGGACTCCGTTCGAGTGCGCCCTCTTCTCCGACCCGGAGGGACGCAGTTTCAATTCGCTGGTTCCCATGCCCTTCCGCGAGTCTGCAAAAATCCGTCTGCTCAACGAATCTGGGCGCCAGGTGCTTCTCTGGTACGATATTGACTTTCTCCTTGGTGTACGGCATCCACCCGACACCCTATATTTTCATGCGTCCTGGCGGCGCGAGTCGCCCAACCGGCTCGGGAGGGACTTCGCCATTCTTCCGGAAGTCCGAGGTGCCGGACGATTCTTGGGCTGCAACATGGGCATCATTGTCTCACCGCTCTATAGCGCTGCCTGGTGGGGCGAGGGCGAGGTGAAGTTCTGGCTGGACGACGACCGCGAGTTCCCCACTCTCTGTGGAACCGGGCTTGAGGATTATGTCGGAAGCGCCTGGGGACTCGGCGCGTACACCAACCGGCTCCAGGGTTGCAGCATCGCCGACAAGGCTCGGGGGCAGTGGGCCATGTACCGCCTGCATCTCGACGATCCGGTCTTCTTCGACCATTCCTGCCGCGTCTGCGTCCAGACCATCGGCGGTGCGCCGAAACAGCGCGTGAAGGAACTGCTCGACTCTGGCGCACCTTTGATTCCAGTCACACTCAGTTCACCAGACGGGCCGGTCGGATTAAAATTCCTGGAAGCCACAGCCCCCGTGAAGCCAACCGCTCCGGACTTACCTGAAGGATGGGTCAACTTTTATCGTCAGGACGACTGGTCGGCCACCGCCTATTTCTACCTCAACACGCCGGAAAACGGCCTTCCCGTGCTCCCGCCTGCAGCCGAACGCAGCGCCGGACTCGATGGCTCAGGCTGGGCAAATGCGCGGGCCGACATTTGACCTCCATGAATACAGGACTGACGGGAAAAGAACCGTATCGAAGCTGGCGGTCATTGACTTGTGCATCGTTGAATTCGGTCATCTTAAAGCAGATCACCAGAAAATATAAGGAGTTGAAAACATGAGATATGAAGGAAGCAAGACGAGTCAAATCAGTTTCCCTATCGGCGGGATCGGATCCGGAAGCCTTGGCCTTGCCGGGGATGGACGGCTGGTCGACTGGGAGATTTTCAACAGGCCGAACAAGAACTCCCTCCATGGATTCTCGCATTTCGCCGTCAAGGCGGAGAAGAACGGGGAGCTGGTGGACGCCAGGGTGCTGCAAGGCGATTTGAAGCCGCCCTACACCGGTGTGAACCGCGGGACGCTCTACAGTGGATTCGGCTTCGGGCCTGCCCGCGAGTCCATGTCCGGACTTCCACATTTCTCCGAAACAGAATTCAACGGCGCCTTCCCATTCGCAGAGATGCTTTTCAAGGACAAGCATTTCCCCGGGACTGCGAGCCTCATGGCCTTCAACCCGCTTATCCCCCTAAACGAGAAGGACTCCAGCATCCCCGCCGCCTTCTTCGAGGTCGGGATCGTCAACACGTCGGAGTCCACGCTCGACTACACTGTGGCCTTCACAACCAAGAACCCCAATCCCAAGGAGAAGAATCTCAACTCCTCCTTCAATGAGAACGGAATCTCCGGGGTCACCCTGGGCTCGACCTGCGCAGCGTCCGAGAAGGAACTCAATTGCGGGGACATCACAGTCGCAACTGACGCCACCGGCACCAGCATCCAGGAATGCTGGTTCCGCGGAGCCTGGTTCGACAGCCTCATAGTATTCTGGAAGGATTTCTGCTCCGCTGGCGAACTGAAGAACAGGAAATACGGTGAGCCGAACAAATCTGGTGATGCGGATCATGGAACCATTGCCGCCCATTTCAGCCTGGCCCCGGGGAAAAATAAAAAGATCCGTTTCATCGTCTCATGGAATTTCCCGTTCGCGCACAACTATTGGAACCCGCCGCCATGTGATTGCGCCGACGCCGCCTGCGGGAAGCCTGGAAACGCGTGGAGGAATTACTACGCCACCATCTTCCGAGATTCAAAAGACTCTGCGGCATACAGCTTGAAAAACTGGGAGCGGCTCCACGCCGACACGAAGCTCTTCAAGGACGCGCTGTTCTCTTCGACTCTGCCCGAGCCGGTCTTGGACGCGGTGTCCGCCAACATTTCAATCCTCAAGTCCCCGACCTGTCTGCGCCTGGAGGATGGCTCATTCTACGGGTTCGAGGGATGCCATTCCAACGCAGGTTGCTGCGAGGGTTCCTGCTCTCACGTCTGGAACTACGCGTATGCGATGCCTTTCCTCTTCCCCCAGTTGGAGCGCTCGATGCGGGATCTCGACTACAAGCACAATCTCCGCGCGGACGGCGGAATGCCGTTCCGACTTCAATTGCCGGTCGGCAGGGAAATGTCGAACTTCCGCCCATGCGTCGATGGACAGCTTGGCGGTGTGGTGAAGGTGTATCGGGACTGGAAGATCTCGGGAGACACACCTTGGCTGAGAAAGATATGGCCCCTCGTGAGGAAGTCCCTTGAGTTCGCCTGGTCGGAAGGCAACTCCGACCTATGGGACCCAGGAAAGAGCGGCGTCATCACCGGGCGTCAGCACCACACCCTAGACGTGGAGCTTTTCGGCGCGAACGCCTGGCTGACCGGATTCTACCTGGCGGCGCTGAAGGCCGGGGCGGAAATGGCCGAGATCTGCGACGAGCCCGAAGCGGCCCGGGAATACCTATCCATTTTTGAAAAGGGCAAGGCCTTTGTCGACGCCAACCTGTTCAATGGCGAATACTACTCCCAGGTTTTGGACTTGAAAGATCAAACGCTCTTCCAACGTTTCCCGGACGCCTCCGACTACTACTGGAACAATGAGCACGGGGAAATCAAATACCAGATCGATGACGGTTGCGGAATCGACCAGGTCATCGCACAGTGGCACGCAAACCTCTGCGGCCTGGGCGAGATTTTCAACCCCGACAAAACACGGAAGGCGTTGCGGTCGATCTACAAGTACAACTTCAAGAACTCTTTCCGGGAGTTCCCCAACTTCTATCGCGTCTACGCCCTGAACGATGAGGCAGGCACCCTCATGTTCTCCTGGCCCGATGGGAAGCGCAAGCCGGTAGTTCCGATCCCCTACGCGGAGGAGACGATGCACGGATTCGAATACCAGGCCGCCGCACACATGGTCATGGAGGGAATGCTGGAGGAGGGATGCGAGCTTGTGAAAGCCGTCCGTGACCGCTATGACGGCGAGCGGCGCAACCCGTGGAATGAAATCGAATGCGGCAGCAACTACGCCCGCTCGATGGCGTCCTATTCGCTGCTCAACGCGTTCAGCGGCTTCTCCTGCAATGTCGCCCATGGCGAGATAGGTTTCAATCCTCCCGAGAAACTCAAAGGGCCTCTCAATTTCTTCTGGTCGCTCGGGACAGGCTGGGGTACGGTCGAGATCGGGGAGAGCCATCTAGCTCTCCATCTCCTTTACGGAGAACTCCGGCTGAATAAAATAGCCATCCCGTCAGCGTTCTGCGGGAAATACTTTGGGAAAGTCTTTCTGGACGGTGTGGCACTCTCAGGCGCCCGCATCGCGGATGCCCATGCAGTGTTCGTCCCCGGACTCCTGCTCTCCAGGGGGAGCCGTCTCACGGTGGCGCTTGTTCTCACGGGCAAGTGCTGATAGTCGAAACTGTCCGCAGCATTTTACGGAATTCTGGTTCTTCCCATGTGCAGCGGTGACATATCTGTGACCTATGGCATCTGACAATGTGCCAGTACTGTGTTTTTCAATTCTTATAGGCTGCGGGATCGTAGCAGTATCTCGGAAGATCCCAGAAGATCTTTTTCGTCATGAAGAATGGTGCGGCAACAACCTGTGCCAACGCTATCCTTAT
Organism: uncultured Victivallis sp.; assembly: GCA_964540865.1. Classification (GTDB taxonomy): domain Bacteria; phylum Verrucomicrobiota; class Lentisphaeria; order Victivallales; family GWF2-50-93; genus GWF2-50-93. The sequence goes on along the minus strand of CAZION010000192.1, from coordinate 6,310 downwards.
CGGCAGTCCTATGCAAAGCCAGCCATAGTACATGCCTTCACCCATCGGTTCGTCGCTTTGTGTTACCACGGTGACTGGCAGCGCCAGGACAATCCCGACCGGATATCCCCCTGCAATTCCGACCGTATCGCCGAGGAGAGCTCCGGTCTCGGCAGGTGCCTCCACGAAGCCGGTCTTTTCGTTGTAGAAGTTGGCGTAAATATTCGGTTCGAAATATTCAAACGGCTGTGGTTTGATATTCCATGCCCAAAGATTAAAAGAGAGCATTCCAATGCTGATTATGAATATTGCTTTTTTCATCAAATCTTGTCTTCCTTATAATTTGATAGGAATTTGTATTTTTGGGATCGCTGGCATCCTGCCGGCATCTATTATCTTTTAACTCTTGCTTCGACAAAAACTATGCCACCAAGATGGTGGCGTTCCATAAAAAAACGGTATTATATTTTTTCATCCGATGAAAAAATATTTCTTACTTGGCCTTCTTCACCCTCGAACCGCCCGGGGTGTCTTCGACAATCCATCCCAAGATCTGCAATTCCTTCCTTATTTCATCGGATCTTGCATAGTTCTTATTCTTTTTTGCGGAGAGGCGCTCATCCACAAGCCTGGTCACTTCCTCGGGCACTTCGGAAGCCAATGATGAATCAACATCGAATACGGCGAAAATCCTGTCGAAATCCCTGAACTGATCAAGCACTGCCGCGGCTCCTTTTGCGCCCATCTTTCCCGATTCAACCAGTTTGTTGGCCTCATGCTGAAGTTCGAAAACTGAGGAAAGCGCCTCGGAAATGTTCAAGTCGTCCTTGACTGCGGCGGTGAAAGACGCTTTCGCCAGCAGGACAATAGGTTCTGCTGAATCCCCCTCAACCCCGGAGCTTTTGACCGAATGAAGCCTCACGAAGAAGTCGCTGAATTTCTGGAGCACAAGTTTCGCCTGTGTGCAGGCATCCAATGTGAAATTGAGTTTTTTCCTGTAATGTGTCCCGAGAAGCACCCATCTTAATTCGCGGCCTGAAAAACCTTTTTCGAAGATGTCTTTGAGCGTGAAGAAATTTCCCAGCGACTTCGACATTTTCTGTCCGTTCACAATCAGGTGTTCGCAGTGCAACCAGTAATTGACGAACCTGCACCCGTTTGCGGCTTCGCTCTGGGCGAGCTCATCCTCATGATGCGGGAACATGTTGTCTATTCCACCGGTATGTATGTCAAAAGTCTTTCCGAGATATTTCATGCTCATGGCGCTGCATTCGATATGCCAGCCGGGACGTCCTTTACCCCACGGGCTATCCCAGGAAACATCACCGTCTTTTTCGTCCCAGACCTTCCAGAGTGCGAAATCCGCAACCGAATCCTTGCCGTACTCATCCGTCTTGACCCTGACACCTGCGCGCTGGTTTTCCATGTCAATCCTGGCGAGCTTACCGTAGTCTGCGAACTTCGCAACCGAATAATAGACCGACTTGTCGTCGCCGACATATGCATATCCTTTTTCCAGTAGAACCTTTATGATCTCGATCATTTCCGGAATGTGTTTTGTGGCTTCCGGATAATATTCAGCCCTGTCAACCCGGAGAGTTTCAAGATCTTTGAAGAACGCATCCTTGAATTTTTTCGTATAGGCGTCGAGACCTTCACCAGCTGCGATTGAATCCCTTATCGTTTTGTCGTCCACATCGGTGAGGTTCATGACCTGTATGACCTTGAATCCCGAATATTTCAAAGTCCTGCGGAGGAAATCCTCGAAGATGTAAGCCCTGAAATTCCCGATGTGCGCGAAGTTATATACGGTCGGGCCGCAGGTGTACATTTTCACCTCGTTGCCGCTGATCGGATGAAAAATCTCCTCGCTGCGTGAGTATGTATTGAAGAATTTAATGTCCATTATCTTTTGTTCCAGTTTTTGATTGCGTATTTAAATTTTCTGTTTCGAAAAATTTTTCTGCTTGTTTCCAGAAAACCTGTTTTCCACCTTCCACCTTCTAATTTCTAATTTCTAATTTCTAATTTCCATCCCTTTAATATATTCATCTTCCAGAATATCCGCCATCCTTCTCCAGTCAAAGAGTTCGGAAACAAGTTTCCGTCCTTCAGCGCCCATGCGGACAGAGCCATCTTTGTTTTCCATTAGGATTAGAAGTCTGTCCGCCACCGTTTTTACATCTCCGGGTTCTGCAAGATAACCTGTCTTGCCGTCAATTATGACTTCCGGGGTTCCGTCGAGACGGAATGCGACAGCCGGTTTCCCGGAGGCGAGCGCCTGTACGACAGCCCTGGGAAGCCCTTCTCGCAGGGAAAGGTGGATCAGCACATCCATGAGCGCCGTGTATTTATGTACGTCCGATGGCGGAACAAGACCTGCGAAGAAGAATTTCATCCTTGCCTCCTCCGCCTCCTTCTTGATTTTCTCCTTCATAATTCCATCGCCGACTATGAGGAAGCAGACTTCAGGATGTTTTTGTGAGACAATCTTCGCCACGGGCATAAGATCTTCATAGCCTTTCAGCGGGAAAAGCCTTGCAACCGTTCCGATAACTGGCGCATTTTCAGGAATGCCCAGTTTTTTGCGAAGTTCGCAGTCCGGTCTGGAATTGAGATAAGGCTCCAGTTCCATTCCGCTGTAGACGACCTTATATTTTGAAGGATCAGCGATTTTCGCAGCAACGCACTGGTCAATCATCGCCTGGGCAACGGCAAAAATCCTGTGGCAGTGCCGGGCCGCGATCTTTTCGGATTTCTTATAGATGAAATTCTTCCATGTTTTTTCATACTGATGGAATGCCTGGCCGTGGACAGTATGAGCGATGAAAGGGATTCCAGCGGCGTCGGCGGCTAGTCTGCCGACCACTCCGGCCTTTGAACTGTGCGTGTGGACAACGTCGAAAGCTGAAGCCTTGAAGAACTTCTTAAGTGAATAGTATTCGGCCAGGTCGTGATAAGGATTGATTTCCCTGACGAGATGGGGATTGACGACTATTTTAAGCCCGCTTATGTCCCTTGTCTTAAGGAGTTCGCCCTCGGGGCCGGGAGAGGGCCCGGTTACAAGGGTTACATCGTGCCCTTTTTTCAGATGTCCGATGGCTGTGAGCAGTGTGTTTTCCTGAGCACCTCCTACGATCATTCTAGTAATGACATGGCAGACTTTGAGTTTTGTTTTTTGCATAAGGGGCTTAATATCCGTCAGTTTTAAGTTTTTTCAAAATGTTTTTCAACTACAAAACACTCAAAACACATTGAAAAGCTCGCAATGCAATTAGTTTTATAACCACGAAACACTCTAAGCACACGAAAAATTATTATCTTTTTCTCTATCCCGGGGATAAATTAATTAAGGTGCTGGTTTAATCCCTATCGACTATGATTAAAGAACTGAAACAACTGGGTATTGCCTTGGCAATCAGGTTCCCCATTCAGTCTTGACCGAGTGCCGGCTCCTTGCGCAGGAAACCATGCGGAATGGAAGACCTGTGAGCCAGGTTGCAGGTGCGATAATCATTGTTGTTGGGTTGGCATTGGCAGCGCTTTTCGCCATGTGGGTCTATAAATCGTTCGGTAGGCGATGAGCTGAAAACGTTCGGAGTCATATAGGAAATAAGCTTAGCGGCTTAGTGCCTTTGTGAGGGAATAAATTTTAACCGTTGATTGGACGGATATTCATGAGTTCAATGGTACACATTACAAGCGGAGACTGTGCTGGGAATATTCTGGGGAAGTCTGGAATTGGCGGGGAGGTATTCGTTTGGCATGATATTCTTTACGATGGTCCCCGGAACCAGGGATGGCCGGATGATGAAACATTTCAGGCTCGCGCACTTTTCCTGGAACATGCGACCGGAGGAGGATTGAAGAAGGAATATATTCTTCAAACACTGAAAGCCCAGTACCGCAAGCTCGAAGAGGTTAAGAAATACGATGGGCTGATCCTCTGGTTTGATGCATGTCTCTTTGATCAGGCCATGCTTTCTCATATTCTTGCATGTTTGTATTTTTTGGGAAATCAGAAGGCCGAACTTATCTGTGTTGATGCTTTCCCCGGAATAAAACCGTACAACGGGCTCGGACAGCTAAGTCCAGAACAGATGGCGTCTGTGTATGATAGGCGTAAGCCGGTGACTGTAAATCAATTTTGTTTTGCGGAAAAGGTTGACAGGGCGTTTTCGCTGCAAGACGAAAATTTATTTGTAGAATTGTCAAAATCTTCCGACGCTCCCTTGCCTTGGATTCCCACAGCAGTGAAGCGCTGGCTTCAGGAAAAACCGGATGCGATTACGGGATTGGGACGGATTGAGAGTCTTGCTCTTGATTCGTTGCGCTCAGGTTGCCGAACACCGGCGGAGATATTCAAGTATGTGTCGTCGAACGACACCCCGCCGCAATTCTGGGGAGACACAATGCTGTGGGGGAAGATCAATGCATTGGCTGACCGGAAGCCACATCTTGTCAGAATAGAGGGCCCGGAAAAGCGACTGCCACAGTGGGAGGGGATTTCGGATTTGAACCTGTTTAAGGTGTTTCTGACGTAAGCCTGAGTTTTGTTGGAGTTCACGGCTTTAGCGTGTCTTGAAGTTTCCCAATCTTTTCTCGATCCCCGTGACTCTTACTCCCTTGGATGTCTGAGCTTTCGGCATTTGTGGCACATGAAGATGTCTAATCCGTATGTGATCGCCTTTTCCTGGATTTTCCTGATTGTCACGGAATCGCCGGCTTTCATTTCAAGAGTGTCCGGGGAATTATCTGCGACAAGGATTGCGGGGCCGCGTGTCAGCGTGATTTTTATTGATGTGTCTTCAGGCAGGACAAGATGGTTTATAAGTTCCGTGCTGTTGCTGAATGCGAGTCCGATGCCGACCCAGAAGATGCTGTGGGTGATGCTCCTGTAATATGCAGTGCTGCCGTGCACCGTTGAAATGCCGACCCCGTCTCCTACTATCTCCTCACCATATGCTTTTTCGTCAATGAAAACCTTGTAGCGGATTGCGCTGACAGGATTGTGATTGTGTATGAAAACATCGTTTATAGCCTTTACACTGAAAGACCCGCTCGTAGCTGAAATCTTCATGATCTCAGACTTGACGAGGTGCCCACCCCTTAGAAGCCCGAAGATTTTTTCATATGATGAATGTTCCGGACACAAGGGGGCTGTCCTTATATCCCTGACCGGGAATTTAGGGATTCCAGGGAACTCCCTTTCGGCTCCGAGAAGCGCGCCATCTCCTCCGTGGACGATTATCAGGTCGGGGTTCTTTTTTGTTATTTTGAAGTCCTTAGATTTAAAGTAAGGGCGTATATCTTCAATGTATCTTCCTGTTAATGCAATTTTCATGAATTCAGTCCCGGGTTGTTTTTTTTCCGTAAGCGAGTACCGCATATAGTACCACGGCCGCGCAATTTCCTACGTTTATTGAACTCTTCATCCCAAACATGGGCAGATTTACTATACCATCACATAATTGAATTGTCTCTGTTGAAATCCCAAGAGCCTCATTCCCGAAAACAAGTGCGAGCGGGAAGATGTATTTCTTTTCCCAGGCACAGATCCCCTCTGGTCCGCTTTCTACGGCCAGGATTTGTTTAACTCCTTCACGTCTTAGAGCCATCACGGCGTCAGCAGAATTTTCAAAATGCCTGAATTTAACAGTCTGTTCCGCCCCCATTGCGGTTTTCGCAAGTTTCGGATGAGGTGGCGCCGGAGTATAACCACAGCAGATTATTTCTTTTGCAGCTACTGCATCAGCGAGCCTGAAAATGTTTCCAGTGTTGTGCGCGCTTCTCAGCCTGTCGAGAATTATTGTTATTTCCATCTCAAACCCAATTTCGATTAATTATAGTGATTTGTATTTTGGGATCGCTGGCATCCTGCCGGCATCTTTCTTTTTTCACTCTTGCTTCAAAGAAGATTGTGCCACCAAGATGGTGTGGTTCCATAATAAACCATTCAAAACAGGTTAAGTTAAGTATCCCTATCATAAGCAAACTGGAAACATTATTGCTTTTTCATTCAAACTGCCAAGCCAAATTAAGGCAATGAATTTAAATTAATCAATAAATGCTGAAATATATTAGTATAAAATGTTAGTATTTGTTAAAAATATCAAAATTGCTTGACAATTATTATTTTGTTATATATAATTACCAAAGACAGAGATTATTCGGAACAATAAAAAAACATAATAATTAAGGCGATATTTCTATGGACCAGGAAAATCCCCAGAACGAAAACGAGCAACAGCCGCAGGAGCAGCAGGCTGCGACCGCCAATTCCGCGTATCAGGATATTGTAGACGCGCGGAGGATTACATTCAATGATATC
>CAZION010000191.1:0-12134 GCA_964540865.1 uncultured Victivallis sp. | reverse complement strand
GCCGTTGGGCTACATTATTACACCTCCTGCGGAGGCTATAATACAATGTAGCGAATTGTATTTATTATTCAGCCCTCGCAGAGGGCGACATGGCGTAGCCCCATGCGTAAGCGTGGGGATAATGAATAATAAAATATAATTCCCAGCCCCCGCAGGGCGGCGGCACAACAATAAAACATTCAAACCATGTTAAAAAAAATGCGTATAGTAGATAGAGCTAAGAACTATGAGCTATGATTCTGACTCCTGACTTCCTTTGCAATTACTTCATGCAGCTTATAATATTCCAAATTCGGCTTCCGGTCAATGAATAAAAACACCTAAGATATGCATGTTTCAAACATTTTAAATTTAGCTTTAAGTGTTAAATTGGCACTCATTATGAATGAATATTTCAACCCTGACATAAAAATCCTTGTTGTCGACTGCATACGGCTAGGCAGATTCTGGGACACCCCGGATCTTTCGGCACCATACTGGAGATTCTACTGGAACAATGATGCAGGCGCTTCGGTCTGGCTTGACGGAAAGGAGCATTCCCTTACTCCGTCCGACATAATATTGATTCCTCCCAACACCCATTTTTCCTCTGCATGCAGAGGGGATCCCATGCATTTCTACATCCATTTCACCGCAAGCCAGCCTTTCTCTGACATTCCACCCCAGATCATCAGGATTTCTCCCGGGGCCGAGATCCGCGGAATAATCATGGAGGCCGTAGAGACTGTTTCCCTCCACAAATCCGGTTCAGTAAACATTTCCATTGCCGTACTGATGCTGATCCTCTATGCCTTTAAGAGCCTGCCTGCGGATTTCTCAATGGAGAAAAATATGGATTCGAGAATCTTGTCCGCCATGAAAATGATAGATGAGAATATTTCAAAACCCCCTTCCAATAATGTAATCGCAGGAAGACTGTCCATGAGCACGAATGCTTTTCTGAGGCTGTTCAAGGTGAATGCGGGAATGAGTCCACAGCTGTATTCAAGGACCAAGCGCATTGAGAAAGCCTGCATACTGCTGCATTATTCTGACCTTGATATAAAACAGATTGCCTCGGAGACCGGATTCTGCGACCGGTTCCATTTCAGCAGGGTCTTCAAAAAGTTGAGAAAGGTCGGTCCGTCCGAGTTCAGGAGAAGAATGCCGTGACTATTCCATTTCTGCTTTGATCTTGTTTATATCTATCATAACTTCGTTCATCGATGATGGCCTGTTTATAATCTCTTTTGCAAGGCATTTATCAACAATGAGGCTGTTCCATCCTTCCGGCACATCGGGCCTGAAGGATTCGACGGAGACAGGTGTTTCAAGTCTGTGTTTCTTGAAAAGTTCAATAGAGGTGTCGGCGACGAAAGGGGGGGAGCCTGTTAAAAGATGATATAGGGTGGCGCCATAGGCATAAATGTCTGACTGTGGGGAAGCGGGCTCACCCATGAAGATTTCCGGTGCCAGATAAATCGGGGTTCCGACTATGAAGCCATCCTGCGTGATATGAAGACTGTCCGGAAGTTTGGCGATTCCAAAATCGCCTAGTTTTACTTTTCCGGTTCTTATGTCGCAAAGGATGTTCTTAAGTTTTATGTCCCTGTGGTATATGTTGTTCCTATGCAGTTCGGAAATCGCGCTTGCAAGGTCGAAAGCGATGTTGGTGAATGATTTTATGGGAACCTTGCCGCGTGTCACCATGTATTCCTCAAGATCAACTCCGTCAACAAACTCCATCACAAGATATGGGCAATCATTGTAATATCCCCTGTCTATGAATTTGGTCACGTTCGGATGTCTTACCCTGGAAAGTATTTCGATTTCGTTTTTAAATCTTTCAACAAGGTCTTTGTTTTCAGAAGCGCTTTTCGTAAGCATCTTCATGGAGTAGAGGAGCTTTCCAACCGCTGTTACAACTTTATAAACCAAGGAATTCTTGCTCCAGCCGAGAGAGTCGATGATTATGTAGCCGTTTATGTCGTCGCCAACAAAAGGGACGCTGTGATCCGTCCTCATCCTCAGTTTTGCAGTTTCAGTGACGGATTCTTCATTTTTTTTCTGCCTGAATCTGTTGAGCAGTATTTTAACCCTGGTCGCCAGCTCGACCGGGCTGAACGGCTTCTTAAGGAAATCATCGGCCTTGCATTCGATAAGCCTGCTTTGAATTTCCTCGATCTCATACCCTGAAATTAGAATCACGGGTATGTCCATGTTGGAATCCCTTATCGTTTTACAGATTTCAAATCCGTTTGTGTCCGGAAGCAGTACGTCAAGTATGATAATATCTATTTTTCTTCTGTTCTGGTCCGCCTCGGAGCCGAGACCTAGGATTTCCATGGCGATTTTTCCACTTGAAGCCGTCAGGACGTTGCTGAATTCCGAGTCCTTGAGGATCCTCTCAATAAGATTGCACACGAAATTATCGTCGTCGACAATCAGTATCGAAGGCTTTTCTTCAGTTTTTATTTTTTCAGTTTTCAAAACGCCAGCTCGCTCCGAAGGTTTTGTAGATTTTCGTTTATACTATATAGTCTTATTTTGATTTATGAAATTGCAAAAGAAACTTTCTTGTATATCGTAAAACTCTGAATTTTTTCAATAAAGGTGAGTGAAATGTCTAAAAAAGAGTACGATTTTTCAAAAATAGAGCCGAAATGGCAGAAATATTGGGAGTCCAATAAGACATTTAAGGCCGTTGAAGATCATTCCAAAAACAAACTATATGTTCTGGACATGTTCCCTTATCCGAGTGGAGCCGGGCTCCATGTCGGTCATCCGGAAGGCTATACCGCCACAGACATATTCTGCAGATACAAGAGGATGAGGGGGTTCAATGTACTTCATCCGATGGGCTGGGATGCTTTCGGGCTTCCTGCCGAGCAGTATGCGGTGGAGACCGGAACACATCCAAAAAACACCACGATAAAAAATATTGACACTTTCAGGAAACAGATTAAATCCCTTGGGTTCAGTTATGACTGGGACAGAGAAGTGAATACGACAGATCCTGGATATTATAAGTGGACTCAGTGGATTTTCATACAGCTTTATAAGAAAGGACTTGCATATATCGATGAAATTCCTGTGAACTGGTGTCAGGAACTCGGAACAGTTCTTGCAAACGAGGAAGTTATCGACGGAAAAAGTGAGCGCGGAGGATATCCGGTAGTGCGCCGGCCGATGAAGCAATGGATGCTCAGGATAACCGAATATGCGGAACGGCTGCTGGAGGATCTGGATGGGCTTGACTGGTCCGAAGGTATAAAGGAAATGCAGAGGAACTGGATTGGAAAATCAGTTGGTGCCGATGTTGACTTTGCAATAGACGGTTTTGATGAGAAAATAACCGTTTACACCACCAGGCCAGACACTCTTTTCGGGGCCACATACATGGTTCTGGCTCCGGAACATCCCCTTGTCGGGAAGATTGCCTCGGCAGACCAGAAAAAGGCTGTCCAGGAATATTGCGGGAAATCGTCGGTTATGAGCGATCTCGAACGGACCGGATTGAACACCGAAAAAACAGGTGTTTTTACAGGCGCATATGCCATCAATCCGGTAAACGGTGAAAAAATTCCTATGTGGATTGCAGATTACGTTCTCATAAGCTACGGAACCGGAGCCATTATGGCTGTTCCGTCACATGACGCCAGAGATTTTGATTTTGCAGTCAAGTTCGGCATTCCAGTCAGATGCATTATAGCGCCGGATAAAAAAGAAGCTGCCTCCGCCGGTGTCGTCGTTGACAATGTTCTTGCCGGAAATGCCTGCTGGCCAGGCAATGGGGCAATGATAAATTCCACAAACAGCGACGGCCTTGACATAAATGGACTCGAGGTAACAGATTCCAAGCGCAAAACCATTGAATGGCTGGAGAAGAAAGGGATAGGCCGGGGTGCAGTGAACTATAAGCTTCGCGACTGGCTTTTCAGCCGTCAGCGCTACTGGGGGGAGCCTTTCCCGGTTATCCACATGGATGACGGTTCAATCAGGCTTGCAGATGAGAAGGAACTTCCTGTCCTTCTTCCGGAAGTTGAAGACTTCAGGCCTGCCGGCACCGGGGAGTCGCCATTGGCAAAAGCTGAAAGCTGGCTTGATTATACGGATCCGAAAACTGGACAGAAGGGGCGCCGTGAAACTAATACAATGCCGCAGTGGGCGGGATCATGCTGGTACTATTTGAGGTATATGGATCCGCAGAATGAAAATGAGCCCTGGAATCTAGACACGGAAAAATACTGGATGCCTGTCGACCTATATGTAGGAGGAGCCGAGCATGCCGTTCTTCATCTTCTCTACGCGAGATTTTGGCACAAGGTCCTATATGACCTTGGTTATGTTTCAACCAAGGAGCCATTCAAGAAGCTTGTCAACCAGGGAATGATTCTGGGGCTCTCATATAAGGATTCAAGGGGTGCACTGGTCCCACAGGACAAGGTTGAATTCAGCGATGCCGGCCCTGTTCACCGCGAAACAGGGGAGGCTCTCGTGGAGTTCCCGGCCAAAATGTCGAAATCGCTTAAAAACGTGGTGAACCCGGATGACATCATAGGGAAATATGGTGCTGACAGCATGAGGCTTTATGAAATGTTCATGGGCCCGTTGGATGCTGTGAAACCTTGGAATACAAATGGAGTTGAAGGGGTTTTTCGTTTTCTTAAGAAGGCGTGGAGGATGATTGCGGAAACTGAAATTTCCGATATCCCTCTGTCCGGCGAGCAGAAAAGAATTCTTCATCAGACGATCAAGAAAGTTACGGCGGATCTCGACTCCATGGATTTCAACACTGCGATCAGCCAGATGATGATTTTTACAAATGAGTTTTCAAGGCTCGAAAAGATGCCAAGGGAGGCGGCGGAGGATTTTGTCAAGGTGCTTTCTCCGTTTGCCCCTCATATTGCAGAGGAGCTCTGGGAGATTCTCGGCCACTCCAATACCCTCGCATATGAGGAATGGCCCGCATACAATGAGGAGTTTATAAAGGTTGACGAAATAGAGATACTGGTGCAGATTAAGGGAAAGCCAAAGGCTAGAATGATGATGTCAGCGGATGTATCCCAGGACGAAATGCGGGACTTGGCTCTCTCGAATCCGGATGTGCGGAAAGAGGTTGAAGGCAAAAAAGTCATTAAAATCATTTCAGTACCTGGCCGTTTAGTTAACATTGTTACAAGTCCATGATATATTAATTCAAAATAGTCAATTAAAGAAAGAGGTGAAGAAAATGGGACAGCAGTTCAACAAAGTGGAAAAACGCAAACGTCACTCGGCTTATCTTCTCAGGAAAAAAGCAAAGATAAAGGCCGCAATAAAGAAGAAATAAGAACCTATTTCAAGGCAGGTTCGACAATCTTAAAAATAACAGGGCCGCAGATCCAATGAATGGACTGCGGCCCTGTTATTTTTATGCATATGTAGAAAATGAGGCTGATATAGATATATTGCCGTGATTATGAATGTGTTGCAGGGAATATTCATGTAAAGTGAAGTTTGTGCTTGACAAATAAGGGTTTCATTTTAAATTATATGCCCAACAAAGTTATCAGCCGGCCGAAGTAATAGTAGCTTTGTTAAGGGAATCAAAAGTTTTATCAAAAAATAATTGGAGGATTTTTAATGAAGAAGTTAATGGTTATTGTTGCTGTTCTCGGATTTGCTGCTGGTGTCTATGCTGCTGATGCTGCAAAGCCTGCGGCTCCTGCTGCTGCTGCAAAAGTTGAAGCTCCTGTTAAAGTTGAAGATGTTCAGAAACAGATTGCTGACAAAAAAGCAGCTCTTGCTAAAGAAACAGATGCCGCTAAGAAGGCTACTCTCGAGAAAGAAATCAAAGATCTCGAAGCCAAGCTTCCTAAGGCTCCTGCCGCTGCTCCTGCTCCTGCTCCTGCAGCAAAAAAATAATTTTCTTTACATAAAAGAAATTAGAGAACCTGTTTTCCTTGGAAAACAGGTTTTTTTTTATCTTGATGTGAATATTGTTGGTAAAAAAATAAATTTCCACTTGACAAATAAAAGTTTCCTCTTATAATATATGCTCAGCAAAGTTACAAGCCGGCTTAAGTAATAGTAACTTTGTTGAATGAATCTAAGGTTTTATTAAAACAAATTGGAGGTTTTTTAATGAAGAAGTTAATGGTTATTGTTGCTGCTATGGGATTCTCTGTTGGTGTCTATGCTGCTGATGCTGCTAAGCCTGCCGCTCCTGCTGTTGATGCTGCTAAAGCCGCAGACATTAAGAAAGCTGATGCAAACAACGACGGAAAAGTTACCGTTGTTGAATACATGGCCATCTACAAGCTTGATGAAGCTGCTGCCAAAAAAGCTGACAAGAACAGTAATGGAATCATCGAAGTTGATGAATTCGTTGTTGTTGCTCCTGTAGCAAAAGTTCCTGAAGCAAAGAAATAATTTTTTTATTTCAGATAATTCAAAGAACCTGTTTTCATCGGAAAACAGGTTCTTTTTTTTAAGAGATTTCCTTATTGGTCCTTACTGGTAGAATGCTTATACGGTATTCTAAGTCGAGCTTTGGACGGGTTCTGAGTATTCCCTTCAGGGAGATTATCCAGTAAACCTTTTCACCCTCCGAACTCTCGTTCGACGTAGCTGCTTTTTCCGGAATAATTATATCTTTGCTTCCTGATTCCATTTTGAAGCGGTCTTCAGTTTCAACTATTGTAAAATTTTCAACAATGCTCTTTCTGGAATTTCTATCTTTAAATTCACCACGGATACATTTGAGGGTAATCGTAAGTTTCCTGAAAAGATCGACGGACTTTTCATTGATTTCCCATTGGACTTTCAATTTGTTCCCCGCACGTATCGATCTTGAATTCACCTTGACTCTGGGGCGTGGATTGAAAAGTGCAACAAAACTGTTGAGCGAACCATACAGACAAAGGAGTCCTATGATTACAAAAGGTGTCAGGAATATTGTAAGAAACCAATCTGGTCTCCCTTTTATCCAGCCCTGCACATCATGATAGACGAACATTGAGACAATACCGTTCCAGAAAAGAGTAAATAAAAGTCCGCCCAGGAATGAACCCCATGGCCCAACTGTCGGCTTAAGCTCGCAGTCACCTCTGGAATAGTCTGAAAGTGATCTGTTGTCATATTCTTCGGTGGTTCTGTCTGCACCTTCTTTCCTTTTCATGGTGTAAATCAATCCGCCAGCACCGGCAAATACGAACAGGAGCGGGATAAGCCCGAAAAGCATGTCTGCTGTGAAATTGCGGTTCAATACTGCATCTGCAGGATTTTCCGGGCTCACGTAGCATACTGTGCTTGTTCCGGGTGGATATGCATTGACTATTTTCTTCTTGCCGCCATATCCGCTTGAACTTCCCCCCATGAAGTTGTAGGCGTTGGACCGGTAACCCATGCCGTTTATGTCATATGAATAGAGAATATCCACACTGTAAGTAGTCCCGTCATCGCTGTCATGGCTACGCACCGAACTTGAGATTACCCGGCATGGGGTTTCCTGCCATTTTTCGGATTGGAGTAATTGCAGGGCGGGCCGGATCCCGAAGGAATAAAACGCTGAAAGCCCGATAAGGAGAAAAGCGGAAAAGAACAACGATAACAATATTGTTGGGATTTTCCTGCCAATTCCACCTTGATTCTTTTTGATGATTTCCGAAAGGTTCCTGCCGCTCCAGATGCCATATATGCCGCCACCCCCGATTAAAATGAAGACTAGGGGGATTGCCAGGAACGGTAACATGAGCAGCTGTGAAACGTTATGGGTGAGAATCGCTTCCTCGGGATTGGACGGGTTTACATGGCAGACGCCCTTGGAACCTGCAGGGAATTTGATGAGAAGCTTCTGCGCATCGTTATATTTGCTGCTGCCACTGTATTGCAGGGAGACTTTGTCCGACTTATAATCCCGCCCTTTTTTTGAATAAGAATAAACTCCTTTGAACGAATATAATGAGTGTCCTCCTGTTCCCATTTCTTCTATGGAGCTGGAAATGACCGTGCATTCGGTCTTGTCCCACAGGTATGAAGATATTTCCTTGAACAGAGAATAGCTCATGAAACAAAAAAAAGAGGTGCCCATCGAGAAGAACACGAACAAGAACAACGAAAGGAGAACTTTGCTTTTGAAGGAAGCCTCTTTCACAGGCTCGTCAGTGGTCCGTAAATATGACATTGAGTCACTTTATTGTTTTGTTTCAATAAGTATGCTGCGCATACGCGGATTCGTGATCCTCTCGTTTATCTTAAGGAGGAAATCTTCGTACTGGATGTTTGTGTAGATGAACGGCTTGAGATATATCTGTTGTTTTATCACAAAAGTCATGTCCTTGTCGGTTGGATTTTTGCCGACGGTAAAGTTCGAGCTGGATGTTTCTATTTTACCGCTTTCCCCATATGGGATGTCAATGCACATTGCAGGGGGCAGTATACAGCATTCCGAATAATGCTTTTCTGGAAAAACTATTGTAAATTTCTTTTGTATATCGATATTGCTTGCATAAAAAAACGGATTCACCCTTTTCTCAGACGCAACATTCAGAATGCCGTTTAAGTTTTCAGGAAGCATCATATATAGCAGGTTTCCATCCTGCACGGCATATTTGTCAACTGTAACAGAGAAATCCTCGGATCCGGGATAGCTGTCAAATTTGCTTACAAGCTCGCCTTCAGGCTTTGCTGACTGTGAAATGGCCGATACAAGCCCCTGGTGGTAACGCTTCCTCATTTCTGGCGTCATTTCTGCAAACTTCATGTTGTTTGATGTGAATTGGTTGCCGAAATATTCCATGTGTTTCCGGATTCTGGCCTGCCCGTTTTCGGAAAGCTCGATGACATATGAAATTTCAGTTCTTGTGCCCTTTGATTTTTCTGCGTAAATGATGAAATATGCGGCTTTGTCAAGATCAAGGCCGCACTTGCCTTCATGAGAAGTTGTGCCAATTTCCGCATACTGGTTTGTGTCGTTGAGATATATGGAGCCTCCTTTGAGTTCCACTCTGACAAGCACAGTATTGAATAGGCCTATCACCGGTCGGAGAATCACGTCCGAGGTAATCTTATGGCAATCCGGCAAGTCCGAAGCCAGTACAAGCCCCGGCCTGTAATTGAGTTTTTCCAGCATTGCATAAAGCACCACAGCAATATCGGCAGTATTTCCATAACCGTCAGAGATGGTTTTGTCCGCAGGACTTATGCATGTTAACGGGATGTCGTTGAAGTTGGGGCCGGCCAGTTTTATGTTTTTTGAGACATAATCCCTGATAGCCATTATTTTCTCCCGGTCATTTTTAATGCCAGCTGTTATTTTTTCTGAAATCTCTCCGGCTTTATTATTGTCGCTTGCAGCTTTTTCAAGAATATTCTTAAGTTCCGAAGAATACTCCTTCCAATCCTTGCCTGAATTAATCCTCAGATTTGGAACGAAATACCAGGCAGGCGGCATATTGTTTTCTTCTTTAATAGCTTTAGCGTCAGTTGCCTTGAGTATTATAACATCATCCTTGTTTCCTATAATGAATTTCTGATGGTCTCCGGATAACTCCAGCTTTATCTTGTTCTGGTTAATTAAAGTTACATTTTTTTCTACTACTGGGTCAAAACTCTGAAAATATTCAAGTGCATAGAAAAAAGGTCTTTCCTTGCTTTCCGAAACTATCTTATATTCGATTGTGCTTCCAATATCAACTCCGGGGAAATTGGCGACAAGGGTTTTTCCGGCCGGATAACGTGGAGCAGAGCCAGCCCACGGCTGATCCATGGTATTTATTTCTTTTTCAGTGATCTTCTGCAATACGCCGTCTTTTGAAGTCACTGTAGCATACTCGAGATTGACTTTATCCCATACTGGATTGAAGTTGAACTTCAGCTCCGAGTTGGATTTCTTCCCAGCGTATGTGAGAATCTTCTTTCTGACGGTTTTTGTGGTCTTCCAGCTGTGTTCATCATGGATTTCATATTCCACGTCATCTTTTAGAACCACAACGTTTACATCAGGCCCGTAATTCTCTTTGCCATTTACGGTAAAAGCGCGTTCCTGACTGAAAATTGGTTTTTTCCTGCAGTCAAATTCAATTTCCTCAAGCATTCCCTTGAGTTCAAGATACTGATGCGGACTGAACTCAACGACCTTCAAAAGGAACCTGTTCTCACCGTTAAGTCTTCCCTCTTTAAATTCCAGTTTCTGTTCCCAGAATAGGGTCTCGGTATCCTGTTTTATGTATTGTGGAATTGAAACTGCCTTCCATCCCGGCTTGTCCATTGTTATGGAAAATGATTCCTCTGTTCCGCAGGCTATTTCGGTATCAAAGGGATATTTGCGTTTCTCCAGTTCGGCTTTCCCGAGAACGAAATTGACGATTCCTATGGATTTGCCGAACCATGGAAGTGGCGGTATTATTTTCCCATTACCCTCGACAAGAACATTTTCTCCAGTGTATTTCAACGATATTCTGAGAGGTTCTGTGGTGTCCTGCATGTTTTCAGGTCTGATTGCAAGGTCAACAAGCTTTGCTCCCGAAACGGTGTTTTTTAGGAGGCCTTCGAAGTATCGTTTTACATCATCTGGTTTCTTGCCGGCGAAACTCCCGCGGTAGGCACTGTCGTTTATTCCGTTGAAATCAAAAGTGGTTTCTGCACTTATAGTTCCGTTTTCGTTCAGGATCCCCTCTGTACTTATCTTCATCAGGTTCTTCTCTGCAGGGATGATTTGCGAGGTTCGCAGGATGTCCCCTTCGGGTTTGGCAACGAGATAACTTCTGTTGCAGAGATAGGCTGGGAACATGTCCTTGGTATTTTCGTTGGTCGAATCCATCAGCGTATACGAACCGTCGTCATTTTCGATAGCAGTTATTGCGTGGTTGAAGAAAGGAGTTGGAACTTCATTGTCTTTCCTGGGACCGACCAGTATGATGACGGGATATGCCTTGAATCCCGCAATGCGCAGCATCCCGGCGAGCAGGGCGGCCTTGTCCCTGCAGACTCCATATTTGTTCTCGAACGTTGTCTTGATGTCATGAGGCTCGTAGCCTGGAGCCTCTGTTTCAGTGGTGATGCCGAGATATCTTATTTTCTGCGACACAAACTTGAACAGCTTTTCAATCTTGTCCTGCCTGTCCTTTGCATTAGCAACAATATCGGCAACCTGTTTTTCCATTTCCGGACTTGTTGCTTCAATGTGGGGTCTGCATAGCTCCCAGTACCATTTTGACAGGCTTTTCCAGTCGCCCATGGTGCTTAGTAGAAGTCGCTGGACTACCGAATTAAGAGCGGGCATTTCCGGCTCCGGAAACATTCTCGGAACATCTCTGATATCCCACTTATAGATTTGTTTCCCGTCTTTCTCCCCCTGGGTCATAGTGACAGTATTTTTGATTTCATCCCGAAGCCTGATATTTCTCAGTGGAAGTTCATTTGGCGCATAAATTTCAATTGTGAGGTGTTTGATCGGGCTTGTGCCTTCAATCGGGAATTCGGCACTCCATGTGTTTGGAACCCTTGTCTTGAAGTTATCGCTGAATGATACACATCTGATGATATCCCCTATTTCGAGCCCCGGAATATTCACCGTAAGGATTTTATTGTTGGGATCATAGATGTTTGCACTCATCTGAGAGTTATCAACCATTATGCGGCTTTGCTTTGAAACATCCACCGGTACTAAGGAGCCGTCCTTTTTTATTATCTCGAGAATCTTGACTTCTATTTTTTCATATGCGGCGTTGAAATGGAGCTTCATCGCAAGGTTTTCCCGTTTACCTTTTTCGGTGAGGACCTTCACGAATTCATCGTCCCATACTGTGAACGTGCCATCAGCCTTATAGGAGATCAGCATGTAATCATCAAGCAGAACCTCATCGGCATCAGGGTATATTTCCGTGGTCGCCAGATTGGATGTGCCCATTACGGCACCCTTGTCTAAAAGCCCTTTTGAATAATCCGCTTCCTGGGATAGGCATTGAATAGTAAAGAGAAAAGATAAACAGGTTATGTGTATTAAGTGCTTCATTGATCTATTCCGAATCTATTTTAATGTTATTTATGGTAACTGCTTGATGCAACGTCTTGGTGCAAAAATGTTCCCCTAAGGGAACCTCTAAAAATTCGCATTTGGCGCGTTGCGGAAGATTTTTGAAAGCTCAAAAAGAATTTCTGAACGGAGGCGT
>CAZION010000190.1:0-12401 GCA_964540865.1 uncultured Victivallis sp. | reverse complement strand
TATTAGAAATATCTGAGCATCCAGCCCCAAAAAACACCCAGCTTAACGCTTACTAGAATGATGGCAAAAAGAGCGTTTAAGCTGGGTGCCTTGAACTCGAAAGGTCTTACTTGAAAATAGTAGCTCGCGGTTTCAGCCCGAGAATCTTAAATCTTCGCGGTCTAAAGAGCCGCGTTACTTATGAGGCAAAATAACCCAGCTTAACGCTTACGCCTTACCTAATTTGCGTATACCGCAGTTTTAGTGTGTTAAAAACAATGCCTGCCTTGACTTTATAGATACTAACAATAATTATACTAATAAATATAAGGAATAATCTATATGTGCGAATCGTCTGCCAATATTGTTCTTTTCACATGTCCAGTTAATGCCGGATTTCCTTCGCCTGCGGAGGATTACATGGAGGAAAAGCTGGATTTGAACGTGCATCTGGTAAAACATCCGGCGGCTACATTTTTTGTCAGGGCGAACGGTGATTCGATGACAGGGGCGGGGATTTTCAATGGCGACATTCTCGTCGTTGACCGTTCATTGAACCCGAAGAATCAGAATGTCGTGGTTGCAATTGTCAACGGAGACTTCACTGTGAAGAAACTTTTTGCGTCGGATGGGAATGTTTCTCTTATTCCGGAAAATCCGAAATATAAACCAATTGATATAACTGACGGTATGGATTTCAGGATATGGGGAGTGGTGACTTATGTGGTCCATAAGCTGTAGACGGTCGCCAGCTGTTAAAATCAAAAGAGAGATTCTCTCACAAAGGCATCCTCCTTCGCCAAGAGGCTACGGTGGACAGGCAAAGTCGCAAAGGAATGAGAATAGTTCCCGATGCCTTCGGACCGGGATTTTCGACTTTGTGGCTCCGTGCCTCTGTGAGAGAATAAAGGATATAGGATTTTAACCATGCAGGTGCCGGCAACATCATTTCACTCGGTGCCAGACCATGGGGCGATAGCTGTGAGCTACTTATTGTGTTAGGAGTGTTTCATGTTTGCGCTGGTTGACTGCAATAATTTTTATGTGTCCTGCGAGCGGATTTTCAATCCGCGTCTTGATGGCAGGGCGGTTGTTGTCCTTTCAAACAACGACGGATGTATTATCGCGCGTTCAGAAGAAGCCAAATCTATAGGTATTGGTATGGGGACCCCGTTTTTCCAGGTTGAATATCTGGTCCGGAAATTCAATGTCCATGTTTTTTCATCCAACTACACCCTTTATGGTGACATATCATCACGGGTAATGTCCATACTGGCGGAGTTTACTCCCAGTATTGAGATATATTCGATTGACGAGGCGTTTCTTGACTTCTCGCATTTGAAAATAGTTGAGATGGAATCGCTGTCGCAGAAAATACGAAAGATGGTGAGGCAGTGGACAGGCATACCTGTAAGCATAGGTATTGCCAGAACTAAGACACTTGCAAAGCTTGCAAACAGGATAGCCAAGAAATCACCTGCCTGCAATGGCGTATCCAGCCTTGTTGAAGGTGGAAATATCGAATCCGCATTGAAGAATGCGAAAGTCGCGGACATATGGGGTATCGGTTCCGGTTTTGCGGAAAGGCTTTCAGGATTGGGGATAAAGTCGGCAATGGATTTACGGAATACTGAAGACAGCACCATAAGGAAGAGCGTCGGGATTTCAGGTCTGCGGACTGCGGTCGAACTCCGGGGAAGCGCCTGTATAAAACTTGAAGATTCTCCGGCCGTCCGAAAAAGCGTATGCTGTTCCCGTTCCTTTGGTAGAGCCGTAGAATCCCTGGACGAGCTTTCGGAAGCCGTCGCCCTATACACCTCTGATGCGGCGCAAAGGTTGCGGCACGAGGGGTTGATGGCCGGAGCTGTCACTGTGTTCATTGACACCGGCATATTCCGGAAACAGTGTGAACATTACTTCAACTCTGCTTCAGAAGTGATTCCAGTTCCGGTGAACTGCACAGGTGAACTTATTGCCCGTGCCGTCAGGCTTCTGGGAAAAATCTACAGGGAAAATCTGATTTATAAGAAAGTTGGAGTTATATTCAGCTGTCTTGCATCCTCATCTTCTGTTCAGCTGGACCTGTTTGAAAACAGCAAAGGGAAATCGTCTGTTATTTCCGGCGTCATTGACTCCATAAATGGCAGGTTGGGGGACGGCAGCATATTTTACGGGGCCGAAGGTGTCGGCAAGTCATGGGCGATGGCTCGCGGGAAATGTTCACCGCACTACACGACAAGATGGAGCGATCTGTTGAAAGTTTCCTGAGTTATGGATGTTTTTGCGGTTTTCCTCAAACGGCAATTTGTTTTAGCCCCGGAATTTTTCAGATTCCGATTTTTTATTTCAGTTTAGAGGGTAAATTCATGTCGTTTGATTGGAGGTGTTTCTGTGTTTTAATGAGGAGAAATTCTCCTGTGGCAGAAAAATTCCACAATATCATTAAAACCCCCGATAACTGATAACTGGTCGCTGCTTGCTGGCCACCACCCAGATATAGGATGTGTTGAGTGTTGACTAAAATAATATGGTTCATATTGATGCTTGCTGCGGGAACCTTGGCTTTCTGTGGTGTTGGAATGGGAGTAGGGGGCGTGATATTGTTCACTGTGCCTTTCGGACTGATATGCGGGCATATATTTGCAAGGAAATTCTTAGGGCCATGGATGGGTAATACAATTGCGTCCGGGGTATATTTCCCCGGTAAGAATGTAAAACCGCTTCCGCCTGAATTCCCTGTAATTCGTGCGAAAATCGCAAATGAAAAATACGATGAGGCTGTTTCAGACCTTGAGAAATTGCTCGAAAAGGATCCCGGAAACTACCATGTGATTGCGCTTCTGGTTGACATATTTGTTGATAAGACGCAAGATTATAAGAATGCATACGAACTCATAAGCGCCTATCTCAGGAAGGAAGGCCGTATTCCACAGGATGTCCCTATTGTCATGAAACTTGTGGATGTGTACCTGGATAACGACGCTCCGGAAAAGGCTGTCGAACTCTTGAATGCCGAAGTCAAAAGGAAATACCATCCTAAAGATTTGAAGGCGCTTGAGAGGCGGCTGCTTGGAATTGAAGGCAATAGGCAATAGGCGCAGATGCACTCAATATGTGATGCAGTTTTTTTAAGGACTGAAAAAAATTAACAAGATATGAAAAAATAACAAGG
This sequence comes from uncultured Victivallis sp., assembly GCA_964540865.1. Classification (GTDB taxonomy): domain Bacteria; phylum Verrucomicrobiota; class Lentisphaeria; order Victivallales; family GWF2-50-93; genus GWF2-50-93. The sequence continues at coordinate 9,250 of CAZION010000190.1, read as the reverse complement.
GAGAGAAGAATGAGTTACTTGGTGAAAAAGATTAATGCGCCGGCAAAGCTGGATGCTGAATGGACAAGTCCGGTATGGACGGCTGCTGAGACTTTGACTGTCGGAAACTTCCGTCCCGAGGGTTCAGACCACAAACCTCTGGTTCAGTGCAGGCTGGTGCACGACGATGCCGGGATTTATGGCATGTTTCAGGTGCATGACCGCTATGTCAGATCGGTTTTTACTGAATTCCAGGATTCGGTCTGTCTTGACAGCTGTGTCGAGTTTTTTGTCGGACCGGCCTGCGGGAAGGGGTATTTGAATTTCGAGATGAATTGCGGTGGTACGCTTCTGGTTTACCATGTGATTGACCACGACCGCTCCAAGGGCGGTTTCAAGGATTTCCGCAAGCTTGAAAAGAAAGACATTTCCGGATTCAAGATTTTCCACACGATGCCCAGCGTAGTGGACCCGGAAATCACTGAGCCGACCGTATGGCGGATAGGATTTTTCATCCCGTTTGAAATGTTTATCAAAACCCATGGGTTGAAGCGGCCGGTTTCCGGTCAGACCTGGCATGCCAATTTCTACAAGTGCGGTGATCACACCAGCCATAAGCACTGGGCGTCATGGAAGCCGGTCAAGGAACTCAACTTCCACCGTCCCGAAGACTTCGGTGAAATCGTGTTTGAGTGAAAAAGAGGCAAAAGCATTTTTAACCACCAATATATAGTTTTTCATTCGAATAAATTCCTCTTTGAATTTATTTGAATGAAAAACTATTGCCTTGAAATTCGGGGTTGTGGCTCGTATTTTTAGCGGATAACAACAATGGTGATATTATGATAAATGAACTTCTGAGCAAAATGTCCTCGCAAGGTGCGTCGGACCTTTTCGTGTCCGCCGGGAAAAGCCCATATGTAAGGGTGAGCACGGTGATCCATCCGCTCAACGTACCTCCTGTGTCTGCCGGTGAAATCGAACAGTTCCGGATGCAGATCCTTACGCCTGAATCCGAGACAAAATATCAGCATGTTGGAAGTGTCGACATGGGATTGTCTCTGGACGGCATCCGCTACAGGATAAACTTCCTGCTTCAGCAGGGGCAGCCCGGGCTTGTGGCGAGGCTTGTTCCTTCGGGAGAGCTTGACTTCGCCCATCTGAACCTGCCGAAGACGCTTGCGGAATTCGCGGAGCGCCCGCGGGGGCTTGTGCTGATTGTAGGTGCGGCCGGAAGTGGAAAATCAACTACCATGGCGGCGATGCTGAATCACATAAATGCGAAGTTCGCAAAACACATTGTGACAATCGAGGATCCGATAGAATTTGTCCACTGTGAGAAGAAGAGCCTGATCACACAACGCGAGATCGGCGCGGATTCGTCGAGTTTCGCCGAAGCCCTGCGGAACGTGGTGCGTGAAAGTCCGGACGTCATCTTCATAGGTGAAATGCGCGATCTTGAGACAATGCAGATTGCGATATCCGCAGCGCTCACCGGACATCTTGTAATCTCCACCGTCCATACGGCGAACGTCATCCAGTGCATTGAGAGGATCGTGAACAATTTTCCTGAACATCTGCGCGAACAGGCGGCATCCGACCTGGGACTTGCCGTCGAAGGGATTGTGGCGCAGCGCCTTGTCCCTGCGGTAAACGGGGATGGAATGGTTCCGGCGGTGGAAATCCTCAAGGGGACGCCGCTTGTCAGGCGTGCTATTGCGGGGAGGCATTTCTCCGATATCGAGGACATGATAAAACGCGGATCCGAGGATGGGATGCAGACGTTCTCCCGCGCGTTGGCCGAACTTTGCAAGGCCGGTAAAATAACGCTGGAATCCGGTTCTGCCGCTGCGACCAACAGGGAGGAGTTTGTTCTGCTGGTACAGGGGATGGAAAGCGGTGTTGACACTTTCCGCGGCGACATTGAAATCGAGGCCCAGGACGAAAAGGTCATAAACATGAAACGCCTTCTCCACAGTGCGGTTTCCAATGGCGCAAGCGATCTGCTGATCACCGCCGGAAGCTGCCCGTGCCTCAGGATAGACGGTGAACTTCAACTTCTTGCAACCGAACCGCTTTCTTCGTCTGACACGAAGCGGCTTCTTTTCAGCCTTTTGAATTCCAAGCAGAGGGAGATTTTCGAGGAGAGGCGCGAGATTGATTTCGCATTGAGCATAAATGTCCAGAAGAAAGGCGAGGGTTCCCCGGCTAAATCCGTACCCTGCCGTTTCAGGTTGAACGGATTCTACCAGCGCGGGAGCGTTTCAATAGCGATCCGCGTGATTCCGAAAGGGATACCCAGCCCAGATGAGCTGGGACTGCCGAAAACACTCGTGAACATGATGGATAAGCATCAGGGGCTCGTTCTCATAACTGGACCCACCGGCCATGGTAAAAGCACGACAATGGCCAGCCTCATCGACACGATAAACGAGAAAAGGGCGTGCCATATCATAACTGTTGAAGATCCAATCGAATATGTCCACACCAACAAGAAGGCCGTAGTTGAACAGAGAGAGGTCTATGCCGATACGCTGAGCTTTGCCAATGCGCTGAAATATGTGCTGCGCCAGGATCCGGACGTAATACTCGTCGGTGAGATGCGCGATACTGAAACCATAGGGGCTGCTCTGACAGCGGCCGAGACCGGACATCTTGTCCTGGCGACACTCCATACGAATGATGCGGCACAGAGTATTGACCGTATAATCGACTCGTTCCCGGCGCACCAGCAGAACCAGATCAGGCTTCAGCTTTCCGGAACTGTCCTAGGAATCATCGCCCAGAGGCTTATCCCGAAACGTGACGGGAAGGGGCGCATCGCCGCATTTGAAGTGCTTGTCGGAACTCCAGCAATAAGGGCGACCATACGTGAAGGTAAAACCCATCTCATCGGTTCAATCATCGAGACAATGGCAAAAGACGGTATGGTCACAATGGATAAGGCCCTGCGTGAGCTCTATACCGCAAATCTGATAAAGAGGCAGGATGCGATGAGTCTGATGGCCACTAAGGCGAACTGACGACCAGTGACCGAGTGAAATGGGAAAGGTTAAAGGTGAATGTGGAGAAGGGGAAGTTCTAAAGTTCAGGAGGTCGTTGGAGTACAAGCTTTAGCTTGGGTTTTTGGTTGGGTGAAGACTGCCAGCAAGATGCTGGCGGTCCGGTTGGGACATGGAACGCCACCATCCTGGTGGCATCGAATCTGGTTTTGGAAGTGGCCGGTGACCGAGTGACCAGTGAATGGGGATGAAAAGAAATATTAAATCAGGAGTAATTTTTCCGGAACGGAAAAATTTAACCTGAGCAAATAATAAGTTGAGGCGAAACTAATGCGCATTGGCGGTAAGAAAATAGAAAAAGTGAGGGTTTACGGGGATCCATTCCTTGCGAAAAAGGCGGAAGAGGTGAAGTCTGTCGACGATAAGACCCTTAAATTCGCAGAAGTACTTATTAACACAATGATTGAGTTTGACGGGGTGGGACTTGCTGCGACCCAGGTGGGGGTAGGGCTCAGGATAATCGCGCTCGGAGTTCCTGTGCCGAAAGATGAGAATGGAAATCCCATTATCTCTTCTCCTGGCGAAGCCATATTGCTTAACAGGATGCCCCTTGTCCTCATCAATCCTGAAATTATCTCCTTCGGACCGAATAAATCCGTAAAGGATGAAGGTTGTCTGAGCGTTCCGGAGATTTATGCCCCTGTCTCCAGGCCGTCAACAGTGGTTTTTCAAGCTCAAATACTCGGGGCCGAAAGTTTCACATTGGAATGCGGGGGGCTCCTGGCAAGGGCGATCCAGCATGAAGTCGACCATCTGGACGGGATTCTCTTTGTGGACCGGCTGACAAAAGAGGATTTCGAGAAAATAGAGACTGCCCTTGGGAAATTGAAACGCCGTTATGCAAGGATGAAATTTCTTCGAAAGCTTATCAGGAAGGAAAATGAATAATAATCCCGGTTTTTTTAAAACAGTTTTTTCCGTATGCAGCGGCACGGAAGTCTTTCTTCAACTCATGAAGGCCTCGTGCGGAAGGGCCGTTTTTCATTTTCTGCTTCTCTGCGTGTTTTGCGCCGCCGCCGCAGTTGTCATGCAGTATACGCCCTATAATAATATGATAAGGAAATACTGCGGTATTCTCTATAAGGAATTCGGTGAGGCCAGGTTTTCCTCCAGCGGAATTCGTCCCGCAGTTAATCCTGAGACAGCGCGTTTCCAGCGGATCAATGAAAACAGGATTGATTATATTCCGGACAGGAAGGATTCGTCCATTTTCAATCCTTCGGACAACATTTCGGAGCGGGGTGTGCTTTGGATGCCCAATTCAGTTGTTCTGTGGGTGAAAGCCGGAACCGATTATTATGCGATCCCTCTCTTTTTCTCCTTAACCAATATGCCGACACGGGAGAAGTTTTCGGAAAATCCGGGTGAGAAAATAATCGCCTATGCTGAAAGAAATTCTTTCCAGGCAGGCAAATACATCGGTCAAGCTCCGATTAACTTCCTCAATATTCAAGGCACAATGCTGGCGGTGATGCTGTTTCTTGTTTTCGGGAATATCCTCCTGTCGATATTGTTGTTCATACCCACATTCTCAATTTTCTTTTCCATGGTTTTCTTTTTCACCGGCAAACAGGATCTACCGGATGAGATTACATTCACGAACCTTCTGGCAATCGCCATCTATGCGAGTTTTCCAGGAATGATAATAGCGACACTGTATTACGGGCTCAACCTGCCGTTCGTGGATTTCCAGACCGTCTGCCTCACCGCTTTCCTGATTTACCTCATTGTGGTCTTAAACAGATTGAAAAAAATTAAAAATCCCGAGCCCCGTGAAGAAAGACTTGACGATGGCGATGATTTCTGAAGATATATAAAATCAACATCGAACACTCAATCCGCCGTGGCGGAAACTTCCAACTTCGAATGAATTTGTCCTTAGCTTCGATGTTCAAAGTTCGATGTTGAATGTTGGACGTTCAAATTGACTTACGGGCTCAGTCCCCAGGAGATAGAATCAATAACCGAAATTTCCAGTTTAATTCCGCAGCTGAAATCGTACGGGAATTGAAGTCCCGCGGTTTTATTGCGTATTTCGCAGGCGGAGCCGTCCGTGACATGCTTCTCGGAAAACCATCCAAGGATATTGACATCGTCACTTCCGCAAAACCTGACCAGGTTGTCAAGATATTTCCCCATAGCTATGAAATAGGCGCCGCATTTGGAATAATCAATGTTGTCTTTGACGGCATTCCCTTCGAGATTGCGACCTTCCGCGAGGAGCGGGGATATCTTGACGGCCGCCGCCCCACTGAAGTCGAATTTACGGAGAACCCTGAGACGGATGCATTACGCAGGGATTTCACGATCAACGGCATGTTCTATGATCCGGTGGACGGGAGGATATATGACTTTATAGGTGGCCGCGATGATCTTTCAAAGGGGATTGTCAGGACAATAGGAAAAGCGGAGGATCGTTTCTCAGAAGATTATCTCCGTATTCTCCGGGCTGTCCGTTTCTGCGTTAGATTCGGATATGAACTTTCGGAAGACGTCGGGCCGGCGGTTTCGAAGCTTGTAGGAAATCTAAATATCCTTTCTGCGGAACGCATAAGAGATGAGCTTAATAAGATGCTCGCCGGTCCAGAGCCGGACCGTGCGCTGAAGATGATGATGGAGATGGGGATATTGGAGGAAGTGCTTCCGGAGATAGCGGCGATGAGCGGCGTCACGCAGCATCATGAATATCATCCTGAGGGTGATGTTTTCGAGCATACTGTCCTCATGCTTTCACATATGGCATTCCCGGATACTGAAATTGCATGGTCGATACTCCTACACGATGTGGGCAAACCACTGACGAAGACAATGGGCGATGACGGTGTCGAGCATTTCTACACACATGAGAAGAAGAGTGCGGAACTCGCGGAGAACATCTTGAAAAGATTGCGTTTCCCCGCGAAAAACATCGCCAATATCGTGCATGCTGTCCGTCAGCACATGCGATATGCACACGTCCAGGAAATGCGTCCCGCAAAATGGAAGCGGCTTATTGCCGAAGAAACATTTCCCCTCGAACTTGAGCTGCACCGGATAGACTGCATTTCCAGCCATGGGCTCATGAATTCCTTTACTTTTCTCCTAGACCGGATGAACGAACTGGCAAACGAAATAAAACTTCCTCCCCCTCTTGTGTCCGGCAAAGACCTGATTGCGCTCGGGATGAGACCGGGCCCTGAGTTCGGTGAGATCCTTGAAAACATCGCCGATCTCCAGCTTGAAGGGAAAATAAGCACCAGGGAAGAGGCGCTGGAGCAGATTTTTTTCCTGAGGCAGGAACAAAATACCAATAAGAAATAAAATTTTCCGGAACGGAAAATTTTTCATGGAACAGAATTTTTATGGGACTGACATTGGCTCTAAACCCTCATGGGCATTTATATGTTTTGCAGTCGGAGGAGTCCGACAACACCTTTGATGCAACGTTTGCAGACATGCTTTTTGCGGAATTCGCAAAGTCGTCGGCTGACGGCTTGCTCTGTCTTGTGTCATTGGAATCTAATGTGTCAATCCATCCTTCGTTTGCCTTCTGGCGCGGGCTGTCCCGGGAATATCTGACAAGGCTCTCCCACATCCAGGATCTGGAGTCCGAAGGCGAAATCAGAATCAGTCCTCTAAGTCCGGTGGAACTGGCTGAAATGATTCTGGAAGCTCCTCCTATGACTGGAGCGGAATATCTTAACCAGGACGTAATTATTGCGATATGGAATGAGTTTGATCTTTCCGCCAAAGAAAGGATGAAAGGTTTTATTGGCGGGGCAAAACAATGGCTGATGTCTGTGAATCCAGAATTCAGTCTTCTCGGAAAGGTGACTTTCCATCTTGCTGAAAATAAGAAGAATCCAGCGATGCCGTTTGCGTTCATGGCAACTTATTCGCACCGTCTTTCAGAAAAAGGGGAAGCCAGGCATTTGCCGCTCTCCAACGCTCTTCAGGAATATTCAGGAGCCGGAAACCATAATGCCTTACTTTCTCTTTTAATGCCTGTCCAGAGGGCATCGGAGAAGAGCTCCTTTGTCAAGGAGCTTTTTGAGTCGAAAAAGATTTTCCGTCCGCTTGTTTGGTCCCCCGGGGACGCCTATAGGTTTCTCAAGGATGTTCATCTGTTTGAATCGAGCGGTATCATCACCCGTATTCCGGACTGGTGGCGCAGCGTAAATCCACCTCGGCCGAAAGTCAAGGTTTCCCTCGACTTGAAAAACAAAAACACCATCGGATTCGATGCCCTTCTCTCCTGCTCGTGTGGAATGACTCTCAATGGCGAAGAGCTCACACCAGAGGAAATAGAAAAACTGAGGACTTGCTCCAAAGGGCTTGTTTTTCTGAAAGGGAAATGGGTCGAAGCGGATCCCGATAAGATTAAAGAGGCGCTCGACCAGTGGCGGAAAATAAAAAATACCGGGGATGCTGCGGGGATTTCGTTCATTGATGCGATGAGGATGCTGTCCGGTGCCGGAATAGGGCCGGATACTGTGGTTTTAGGTAAGGATGACTCCCGTGGCTGGACTGACATTGCCGCAACAGGAGAATTCGAAAAGATTCTTGTCGGCCTGCGCGAACCCGGTAAAATCAATTGTCCGGAACCGGAAGGATTAAATGCGGAACTCAGGCATTACCAGGCAACCGGAGTGAAATGGCTCTGGTTCATATCAAAACTCGGACTTGGCGCATGTCTTGCCGATGATATGGGGCTCGGGAAAACTGTCCAGCTTCTTGCAATTCTGTTGCTTATTAAAAATGAAGCGTCGGGGAATTCTGAACGTAAAACATCAGTTCTGGTTGTTCCTGCGTCCCTGGTCGCCAACTGGAAATCCGAATCTGCGAAATTCGCACCTTCATTGAAAATATTTTACGCGCATCCCTCTGAAACACCGCAGGAGGAACTTGACCTTGTTTCCAAATCCCCGGAAAAGCATCTGGCCGGTTATGACGCGGTAATAACCACCTACAGCATGATCACCAGGATGGAATGGCTGAAGAAGATGAAGTGGTTGCTTGCCGTTCTGGATGAGGCGCAGGCAATTAAAAATCCGGGAGCCAAACAGACACGCGCAGTGAAACAGCTTGATGCGAAATGCAGGTTTGTCCTGACCGGCACGCCCGTAGAGAACAAACTTTCAGACCTCTGGTCCATTTTTGATTTTATCTGTCCATCCCTCCTTGGCACACAGAAGGAATTTGCGGAGTTCGCAAAAAATCTTGCATCCGATACCGGTGTCAACTATGCACCACTCAGAAGCATTACAAAACCCTATATCCTGAGGAGACTAAAGACGGATAAGTCAGTGATTACAGATCTTCCCGATAAAACCGAGTTGAAGGCGTTCTGCGCCTTGTCTGCAAAACAGACTCTGCTCTATAAGGATTCAGTGAAGGAACTTGCCCAGAAAATAGAAGAAACTGATTCAATCAAGAGGAGAGGCCTGATTTTTGCGTATCTCATGCGTTTCAAACAGATCTGCAATCATCCTTCCCAGTGGCTTTCGGATGGCGCGTATCTGCCGGCTGACAGCGGCAAGTTCGCCCGTATTCGGGAGATAGTCGAGGAGATCTCGTCGAGACAAGAAAAGGTTCTTATTTTCACGCAGTTCAAAGAGATAACAGACACGTTGAAATCCTATCTCGAGAAAATATTCGGCAGATCCGGACTTGTCCTGCACGGAAGCACTCCAATCAAGGAAAGACAGTTGCTTGTCCAGGATTTTCAGAGGGAAACCGGCCCGCCTTTTTTCATTCTTTCCCTTAAAGCGGGAGGTACTGGACTCAACTTGACCGAAGCGTCCCATGTAATTCACTTTGACCGCTGGTGGAATCCGGCAGTCGAAAATCAGGCGACTGACCGTGCATTCCGGATTGGACAGAAAAGAAATGTCCTCGTCCATAAATTTATTTGCCGTGGCACTCTTGAAGAAAAAATTGATGCGCTGATTGACGAGAAGAAAGACATGGCCGATCAGCTTCTTTCCGGAGGCTGTGAAAAACTTCTCACTGACATGTCTGACAAAGAACTTATAAGATTCGTCTCACTCGACATCAAAACAGCCCCGGAAAATGATTGACTCTTTCCAAACCTGTTTGCGATTCCAAAAGTCAAATTTTAACGGAGCGCGGGTTTTCCAACCCGCGATTATCTCGCTTCTGGCGGGTAGGAAAACGCCTCTTCTGCGGTTTGTTGCACGAAGGTCATAATTTGGCCTCATTTTTCATTT
>CAZION010000189.1:0-12415 GCA_964540865.1 uncultured Victivallis sp. | reverse complement strand
AGAAAAAACGTCCACCTGTTTTGAGGCTAATATCGCCTTTTTTCAGCGGAATCTGTCATAATCCCGTTCAAAGTCAAAATAGAGAATTTTAAGTTCGGGGAACTGTTTGATAGGCTTGATTATCTCGCTCAGTTCTGTTTCGTTGGGTGTTACAATAACAAGCGTCCTGTATGAATCACGGGGGTACAGCTTGTCAAGATTTTTCAGGGCGACAAGAGCTACAACGCCAATCAGTGTAGAATAAATCCCGAGCAGATAAAGCCCCGCACCGACAGCCATTCCTATTCCGGCTACAAGCCAGAGGCAAGCAGCTGTCGTAAGGCCCCTTACATTGAACCCCTCCTTTATAATCGCACCGGCGCCGATGAATCCTATTCCCGTGATGATCTGGGCGGCTATGCGTCCAGGATCGGCGAACCTGCCCATTGTCGTCCCCATTGAACTGCCCATTGCGCGGTTGGCTACGATTTCTGACACAAGCATGAAGAGCGCAGACCCCATGCAGACAAGCAGGTTTGTCCTTAGACCGGCCGCACGGCCGTGCATGTCGCGTTCAAACCCGATTATCCCGCCGAGCACACCAGCCAAGACAAGCTTTACAATAATTGTCAGCATCTCTGGATTAGTCAAATCTTGCATACCCTTTGTTTCTCCATTTTTTTGAATTCATCGTATAGTCAAGTTCATTATTCAAGAAAGACAATACTAATATGAAACATGGAAATATCAAGCGGGGAGCATTTTTAGCGGTTCCCTTAATATTTCCAACGCCTACCTTTATACCTATTGATAAATAATACATTTACAGTAATGTTACAGTACAACAATTTTCCTATAGCATAACATTCTGGATTTATTTTAAATGGATAATTCCGTCTTAAACAATGCCGTTATAAAACATGGCAACTGCAGTGTGCACAAGATGCCGGAGGGGCGACAGGAAGTCCATGAGAAGTACGGTCTCTGGATATGCAGATATGGAAGAGATGGTTCCTCCATTCCACAGAAACCGCCCAACGAACCGAGATATTTTGAGTTCTACTGCATTTCCCATCTCATAAAGGGGCGTGGCTGGTACTGGGTTCCTGGCAAGCCACTTGAAGTTTTTGAAGAGGGAAAAGGAGTAATGGTGACTCCACGCTTCATCCACTGCTACAGCGGGCACAACAGCAATTATACCGAAGACACCATATGTTTCACAGGCATAATCGCCGACTCTCTCTTCAAAACGGGTATACTGAAAGACGGAATAATGGAAATAGGAAAGGCGAGACGGCTGCTGCCTATAATTGAAACCGCTTCCGATCCCTCGCGAAATTCGCAAATCCAGGCGAACATAGAGCTCCAGAGTCTTCTTGTGGCTCTTTATCTTGAAAACAGAAAAGAGAAAAGCAAGGAGAAATATCCATACCTGAACAATCTTCTTGAAGAAATAAAGAAAAACCGCGATAAATGGTGGACCGTATCTGAAATGGCTGAATTCTGCAGTTTGAGCGAAGCCCAGTTTCGACGGGTTTTCTACGCAAACACCGGGAACTCCCCGAAAGACTATGTTGACAGGCTGAAAATAATGCAGGCGGCGGAAACCCTCTCAAACTCCGATGGCAGCATTGCGAACATCGCATTGAATTTCGGTTATTCCGACCCTTTCCATTTCAGCCGCAGGTTCAAACAGATCACAGGCCTCTCCCCGGAAAAGTACAGACAGGAAATGATGAGATGAACACATCCGGGTTATCATGAATCCTGAATAGTTCTGGAATTTCATCACTTCATTTTTCCCTGTTTCGGAGGATTTTTCAGGAGTTCATAAAGCGGGCTGTTCTTGTCCACCATCTTCAAAGCGGTCTCATCCTTCTTGTTTTTGAACTTGACATCGGCATTATGTTCAATCAGGAAGGTGGCAACCTCGATTTTCTTTTCATCTTTTATCGTAGTCGCCATAAGCAACAACATAAGCGCCGACCGTTTCTCAACATCAGTTACGTTCACATCATATCCTTTCTCTATAAGGATTTTGAGCAGCTCGAAAGACGACGGGGCCGATGCGCCCCCCATCTTCAAATCATTTATTGTCAGCATAACAAGCGGAATCCTCGGCTCATTGGTTAATTCAAGTTTTGGATTAGCGCCGGCTGCCAGCATGGCCTCCAACACCGATTTGCTGTTAGGGATGCTTTTGGGCTGAACCAACGTCAAGACCAAGAAATGGAGGGGAGTTTTGCCGAACTTCGAATATTCATTAATTGGAACCCCTTTTTCCTTTAGGGCTTTAATCAGAGCGAGCACCTGTTCCAGGTCAGCAGCTGCAAACGGTCCGGCCTTTGCGATATAGTGGAATGCATTTTCCTTACGGTGATCCTTTACCTTGGGATCGGCACCTGCTTCAATGATTGCGGCTGCAACCTTGTAGCGTTTATTGACCAGTGAATATAGGATTGGAGTTCCACGTGAATCCATATCCTCGTTTGCAAGCTTCGGATTATTCTTCAGGAGCTCCGAGACTTTCTGGACATTCCCCGCATCTATAGCTTCCAGAAGTTCCTTTTCAGAAGCTGCAATCGAAAAAGACAGTGCAGAAAAAACACATGCAATCAATAATAACCTTATCATATGAACCTCCTTGTATGTGGCTACAATATGATAAACCTATCAGACAATCTATGCAATATTCAATAATTATAGTGCAATATTAAGGCAGACCCTATTATGCGGGCAAAGCCTGCGTGTATATGTCTTTAAGGACCTTCACCGTCTCCTCAACGAGTTCCTGGCCGCCCTTAGAAGATACCACGTTACAGTACATGCTTGCGCTGTATCCCCTGCCCCACTCCCCGCGTTCAGTGGCAAGATATGTTCCGCCATCGGATCCTGGAGTGCCGCAGAGCTGGACGATGAACGTCTGTTCAAATGGGCTGCGCGCCTGTATCCGGTGCTGAAAATCCATGTACAGCTCAAACCTGTTGGACGCAAACGCGATGGATCCGATTCTAAGGGCATGAAGCTCCATCGGCAGTTTTGGTTCCGCCTCTTGTGTCTCGTAACGGACAATGATACGGCGATACCGGTTGCGTCCGGAAACCAGAATGGAATTGGCTTTGAGCTGTTCGATTGGCGTACCGTCCGTCTTGAATTTTTGTTTCTCAAGCTTCTCAAGCTCGGTCTTAGCGTATTCGTATTCATCCTTCAAGATGATGCGCTTGCTGAGATTCACCGTCTCGACCACATGCCTGATCGGCAGCGTGGTCTTGATGTCCTTCTTCGCCCAGTCAAGCACTTCGGTAAACGCACACGCGATACGCTCGCCGATGTCTTTACGCGCGAAATATTCGCTGACGTTCTTCGGGTTGTCGGTTCCATATTTAAGTTTGAAGCGACGCGCCTCGGCGTTTTTGTAATGAAGTATGCGCGGGGAAAGATCGCCGCCTGCGGCGCACTGCGGCAGGATGAAGATATTGCCGTGTTTAGCACGGATAGCCTCCCTGGCCTCATGCCAGTATGAGGAGGAAAGACGATATTCTCCCTCGGAGTTCTGCGAAGGACACGGCACGTTCACTATTGCCCCGGTGAGCTTTCCGTCAGCATCAAACGTGTAAAGCAGATTGATGAAGTGATCGGCCCCCGCCTCATAGTGGCTGAACATCGGGTCGTTCGTATTGCCGTACATGACGGCATGCCCGTTAACGCCAGAGGTCGAGTTTATGACCGCACCGGGACGCTTGGAAAGATCATCTAAATAGACGACCCTTCTGCTGTGTCCGACGACTGCGTATCCGTATCCGTAGGCAATCCCGCCATGAGCACGCTTCGCATAGGCTTCGGCAACTGCCTCGGCCGCCTGGGTGATGAAGAAATCCTGGTATTCATCGGCTGACGCTATTTCGACACCCGAGTCCGGCAACTCATCTGGTGATGCCGTAGAGGAGCCTGCCATCAGCTCAAAACTTTCCCCGTAGGTCGTCGGTCCGGTGTGCGTATGCGTCGCGTTCATCAGGATTTTCAAAACCGGAATCTCAGGATTGATCGCCGCGACTTTTGCCCGGACTTTGTCGAGCAAGCAGCAACGGATCACTACTATGTCCGCAGAAAGGAATATTACGCTGTCCTCTCCGTTGTCTATGACCAAGGCGCTGACCGTTACCGGGTCGATTATCCCCTGCGAAATTCGCATGTGGAACTGACCCGGAATGTTGACCGGTTCCGTTGTGGAAATATCACGGGACGACCAGCCTATTAAAACTTTAGAATTCATAAAACCCCCTTTATATTTCTTCATGAGTTTATAGCAATACGTATTTTACCTCAGGCGTTTCAGCCTGCCTCAGGCCTGTCCGCCATAGCTTCCCAGCGAAGGCGGAAGTGCGTATGACTCGAATGCCCGGTCCTAAGTGTCGCCTCCCTGCGGGGGCTTGTTATCTTTATGCAATCCTCATTTCCACAAGGCTTACGCCTTTGGGCTACATTATTACACCTCCTGCGGAGGCTATAATACAATGTGTCGAACTGTATTTATTATTCAGCCCTCGCAGAGGGCGACATGTTGTAGCCCCATGCGTAAGCGTGGGGACGATGAATTATAAAATATAATTCCCAGCCCCCGCAGGGCGGCGGCACAAAAATAAAACATTCAAACCATGTTAAAAAAATGCGTATAGTAGATATCCTTCAAAACCAGGATTTAAGCAAATCCAACTCCGGCTTAACCGTTTCTGCGGGACCGTTATCGCCTTGCAGATATGACTCCAGAGCCACCCAGCCGCTGTAGCCGTAATCCCTGATCATCCCGGATATTTCCCGGTTTTTTATCACTCCCTGTCCGAAATGTGCGCCACGCCTAACCTTGATATCCTCGATTGGCTTAAAGTCCTTGAAGTGGAAATGGCAGGTATGTTTGATAAGTTTCGCGAAAGTATCCTCGGCATGTTCGCCTACTGCTTCGAAGTTGCCGGTGTCGAATACGAATTTTATTCTGCCGTCGGTAAGGTTGAGTATATCAAGGCAGTCCGCTGCGGAACAAATAAGATTCGGAGAAGGGTCGAAGTCTTCGAATGCCAGGGTCATGCCGCGTTTTTCCACATCGTCCACAAACGCCATCAGCCCTTCGGCGATCAGTTTTCTGCCTTCTGCACTGCTCACTCCAGCGACAGTCTTGCAGCCGGCAACATGGACAATTTCAGATCCCATGGCGGCGCAAATATCAATCCCCTTCCGCATCGTTTCATAAGCCTCATCCCGTTGGGATTTTTCCCTGCAGGCCAAGTTCACGATCAGATCCATCACCGGCATCGCCAGTCCGGTGTCAGTCATCTGTTTCCGATACAGCTTCAACAAATCGTCATTACCCATGAACAGATTGCAGAAGGCTTCAATGCCATCAGCCCCTGATTTGGCCAATATCCGGATCAATTCCTCATGCGAACCGCCACGATTGATCCAGCCACTATACATAAAAGTCATCACCGCAAATTTAATCATATAAAGAGACTCCAAGTTTTTATAGAATTGATTTCAGATAGTCCATGCTTATCTTTGTGCTTTCAAGCGGCGTAAGGTCGGTATTGTCCTGCTCGTAGCTCACCCATTCGACGTTGGAACCGCGGACAACCTTCAGCACAGCAGGAAAATCCACCACGCCGTTGCCGAGTTCGGTGATTTTTTTATCGGCCTTGACATCCTTGAAATGCACAAGCGGAATACGGGGCAGGTGTTTCTTGATATAAGCAGTCGGATCTTCTCCGCCGCATTTGATCCAGGCGGTATCCGCTTCAAATGCCATTGCCGGCACTTCTGCAAGGATTTTATCCATGATTAATTCACCGCCCATCTTTTCAAATTCATGGGAATGCGCATGATAGCATACAGTCATGCCCTTTGCACCTGCGACCTCACATGCTTTCTTGAATTTGGCGATGCATCCGGCAAAGTCGTTCTTGAAATCCTGCAGGCCCAGGCCGCAGGTAAGATATTTGCAGCCCAGCGCCTTTGCGTAGTCATATACTTTGCTGTCAGGATTGCAGATATTGTCCAAGCCTTCATAAATGCCACAGACTTCCAGCCCCAGCTTTTTAATAAGCTTCGCGAGCGCATCTGGCTCGAGTCCACCGTAAAAAAAAGCCAGTTCGACCCCTTTTATACCCATCTCCGACAGTTTTTTCAGTGTGCCTTCAAAATCCTGTTTCAAAGGCTCACGCACCGTGTACAATTGAATCCCGACTTTAAAACCACTCATACTCATTTCCCTTTTTCCTAATTTTACGCCAATTGTAAAAACCTGAAATTTCATCTATTCAAATAATTGAAAACATTTTCAAGAAAAGTCCCTTATAAAATTGATGGCTGAAGCGGAGGACGGACAACCGGGTTAGCCTTTTCCGCGTGATAGATCTTGATCAATTCAGCGAACGCCTGATTACAGAAATCATTCGGTTTTCCACCATTAGTCTTAAGCTCGGAATCGAGCAATGCACGCAAATAGAGCACACGCCAGCGCCAGCTATGGCGAGCTTCAGGCGTCAACTTGGCATCGGCTCTCACCACTGCCGAATAGGCATCCTCCGCACCCAAGTCGGGTAGAGGAAGTTTGCCGCGCGACGGGAACCAATCCATTTCCATCTTCACGCCCTCCAACTCTCCTGGCCACCAACGATAATGATGGTTCTCCTCAAGAGTTGCGATTACTTTCAGCATATCTTCAACCACATCCGGAGAATATTCAAATGAGATGTATTCCCGCATTGTCTCGTCTAAAGGCCGATCGCTCCAATAAAACTGGCTCAACGCAACCTTGGTAATATCCTCAAATATTCCCTCGGAATACGGAAAACCTCCGACAATGCGATTCTTAACGGCGTCCCACTGTTTACAGGCGCGGCGCGGCAGAGGAGTTGCTCCGAATCCACCCCAGGGAAAAGTCTGATGCATGCTGATTTCCGGAAAGCCTACAACTGGAAGGTCGCAGGTTGCGGGACACTCCATGCCCTCTGCCAATAAATAGTCGGCCCAAGGTTTTTCAGAGGCTAAGGACTCGGTCAATCCCAGCATTTCAGCTTTGTCAAAGAACCAAGTCGAGGCGATTATCCTGACTCCCGGCAACTTCCGGCGAGCCAGTGCCGCAACCTTTTCGCCTACCTTGATAAACCCATTGCTGCCCCAGGGGCGGCAATGGTCACAACCACAGCCACCCTGATCGTAGGGCCATATCCAAACATAGCGCGGCTTCAGGTCGGCACACCAATCGAACTCCTGACCAAGCACGCGCAACACGTATTCCATACCTTCATGCTTGCTCGGGCAGACTGCACAGTCGTAGTATCCGCCCCTCTTAGCGCTCGGATCGGCCCGCAGCGAGACAGGTGAATCATTATAGGCCTCATTGGCAATCACACCAAATCCCACGTCCAAACCGATGTTCCTTGCGGACGCAGATATGGCGTAAATTCGTTTGCGGAATTCAATTGCATCGGGATCCTCGAAACCGTCAAAGTGGTGCATGTCGTACCAGACGCAAAGCACGTTGAAGCCCCATAACCCGAGGTCTTCCACATAGCGTTGAACCTCCTCAATCGGTGCATCATGATAGAAGTTGTGGAAGTGAGTTGCAAAATAAATGCCACGGACAGGCTTCTGTGGAACAGACTCGCCCCTCCATTTGCCCGGAGTGAAGCCGCCACGGTCGAAGCGGCTTGTCCGAAGGAACTTGCCGACACCATAAAGCAGGCCGCGCTCGTCATTACCGACGATCCGCACACCGCCATCCGCACGATCCTCAATCCGAAATCCTTCGGCACCGATTACCGGAGCGACCGCAAATTCCACCGTTGAATGTGCATCTCTGGATATTACGACCTTGGCATTACAACGTTGTTCGATTTGACGGACGAACACCCGGGCTATGTTCTCAACTACCGAACCGGGTTGCAGCGGAAGAATCAGCAAAACAGAACTTATCGCCTTTTCCATCTAAAGACCTCCAATCAATTTTATTGCGGTATCGGCAAGAATGTCACCTGTTTCCGGAGCCATGCGGCTTGGCGGGCCCAGCGTGGTCTCATAACCGCCGCGGGTGAACGCCTCCTTTGTGGGAACATAACCGACCATGCCATTCGCTCCGCCCACCACAAAAGAGCGTTTCGGGAATGTTTCCGTTTTGATGCGAAGCTGATGTTCGACAAAATATTCTGCAGGGATTCCGGCAAAATTCCAGTCTCCAAGTCTGATGACCTGAACTTCCGTTGCTTGAGAACCGTATTTGGCTATCTTGGCTTTTATCAGGTCGATATCCTTTTCATAAAGCTCATTGCCGCGGAACCGTTGGGCACCCCGGACACGGCCATGATATTCGTCATCGGTAATATTACGGAACGGCAGTTTAATGGTGGATGACCTTGCATCGACAGAGAAGTCGGATACAAAAGTCATTTTTTCAAAAGCCTTTTTGACATCTTCGAAAAGCCGCTCACCCGCCTGCTCTTTTGAAAGGGAAATACCATGTTGGAAATCAGATGTTATCACATTGCCGTAGGCTCCATTCAAGAAAAGAGTAATCGGGCACCCCCACTCTTTTATTTTCGCCGCAAGTACGCCGGGGAATCCGGCGGATATTTCATCCGTGCCGCCATGATGAGTCGGGTGACAGGCGAAATTCACCAATGCTCCAAGCTTCTTCCCACTCTTGTTTTTCACTATTACGACAGCTACATCCGGATCAACCGGGCCTTCTGAATATAACGCATCCGGATTCGAGAAGAGGGAAGCCTGGCACTTTACAGTACCGTCACGCATAACAGTCCGGCGGTTGAATGCCACATCAAAATCCTTGACGACTGAAAAACCGGTTTCACTTTCTTCCATCTGGGATAGGGCCTGGACAAAAGCCGAAACGCATTTCCGCTTCATCTCTTCGACATATGGTTTATCCTTTTCCACCGGCGCGAGCCTGGAAATGGCTGGACCGGCGTGATTATGCGTGGCTGAGACCATAATATTTGCGCCGGGAAAACCGCATTCAGAGTTAATACGCTTCCTGAGATCATCCGTGTCGCTCCACCTGACACTCAGCATATCGAGCTGTATGAAAGCCGCCTTGCCGCCTTTTTCATCCTGGAATATTGCGACTCTCGCAAATAGCGGATCAAGAAAAGTCTTAGCTTCCAGATCAGCCATCCATCCTGCTTTTTTTGTTCCGGAAGGCGGGGTGATATCAATTTCAGAAAAACCTGCTTTCATAATCAAGGTGCTCCGTAATTTAATTGGTAAAAGGCTTTAACTCAGAATCTCCAATATCCAACAAGGAATATCCAATGTCCAAGTTAAGATTTTCCTGAATTCAATTTCGATGGAAATTGGAAATTGAGTGTTGGATATTGGGTGTTCATGAAGCTTCGAATATTTTCTTTATCCGTTTGACCGTTTCCTCAACAAGGGCATCTCCACCCTTGGAACCAACTTCGTTGCAATAGAGGCAGGCGCTGTAGCTTTCGCCTTCCTCTGCAAGTTTTGTGGGCAGGTAGCTGGCTCTTCCACCACTGCAGAGCTGCACGACAAAGGTCTGGGTTGCGGGGCTTCGCGCCTGCATCCTGATCCCGAAGTCTGTAAACAGTTCATAAGGGTTGGTGGCCATTGCAATATCGCCAATCCGGATGACATGCAATTCCACATTGCAGTTTTTATTTTTCTTCTGTTCATCATAGCGCTGCAGGATGCGCAAGCAACGCTGTTTTCTGGAAAAGATGCTAGAGTCTTCTTTCATTCTCTCATATGCATCCGGAGCTTTTGACGGCGGAGTCTTTTCAAGCGCAACAACTCCCTTTTTAGCTTTCAGGTATTCTTCCTTTGTGATCATCCTTCTCGGAAGACCTATTGTTTCAGAGAGATGTTTTACTTCAAGCTCGTCCTTCATATCCTTCGGAGCCCATGAGAAGACATCGTCAAAAGCCGCCTTGATCCGGTTTGCTATTTCCTGACGGGATGAAATTCCCTTCAGCTCGAGCATGCGCTGTCCGGCTTTCTTGTTGAACATCAGGTGCGGCGAGAGCCCGCCTGCCGGGGAAGACTGAGGAAGTATGAAAAGGTTTTTACCATATTGTTTTCTCAGCGCAATTCTCGCCTCGTACCAGAAATCGGCGGAAACCTCGTTCAGGCCTTCGGTCTCCTGTGCGGTACATGCAATATTGATGACAGCTCCGGTAAGTTTCTTTTTTTCATCGAATGTAAAAAGGAAATGGGCCGAGTTATCAGCGTAACTTTCAATGCAGTCAAATTTGTCATCGGCAGTGCTCCCGTACATCCTGGCGTTTTTCTCCGTCTTCATGCCTGGGAGTTCAGTGGCGCCCGGTCTCTTTGACAAATCATCGAAGTAGACGGATCTCCTCCCGTGGCCTATCTGGGCAAACCCTATTCCCCAAGATATGAATCCATGTTTCCGTTTCTTCCAGGATTCTGCCGCAGCCGCCGCTATCCTTTCAGCAAAGAATTCAGCGTATTCTCCAGGCGTCATGACGCCTTTCGGAACTGGAGGATACCAGGCACCGTACAAATCTGGCGCCGTATGCGTATGTGTGGCGTTAAGGACAAGATTCCCAACCGGAAAATCCTTGGCAAGCTTTCCCAGCTTGCTTCTACTCATTTCAAGTACGGAATCAGAAATCCCTACGGTGTCACAGGACACCCAGATGAAAGAGGATTCTGCATCTTTACCACCCTCTGTCGATACAGCCAGTGCGGTTACAGTTACCGGATCCTTGACGGTGCGTGCAATTCTCATGTGGAATTGACCGCATAAATTCACCGGTTTATCTGGTGTCACATCCCTCGACGACCATCCGATAAGAATCTTTCCAGACTTCATGGTATTCGCTCCAGTTTAATTAAATTATGCAATTCTGAATTTCCAATATCCAACACGGAATATCCAATGTCCAAGTTAGGATCTTCCTGAATCCAATTCCGATGGAAATTGAGTGTTGGATATTGGGTGTTCAAACTATTTATTTAGTTTCGCAGGATCTATCTGATCAATGTTTTCAAACACCTTGATGAATGCGTCGGCAACTTTTTCGGCAACATCCGTACGGTTGGGGGCGCGGAGCGGAGTGGTCATACCGAAATGGCTGTTGGTGTGCTTTACAGCCATTGGATAATTCTCAATTCCATAGTTTACGCCTGCACCGGCACCGTTGCAAGACCAGGGGCAGCCGTTACCGTAGGCGTTTTTAGCCTTGAAAACCGTCATGTCCGGAAGCGCGAAACTCTGCCATACGCCGACCGGGACGCCTTCCGCCTGGAGTGCTTTCATAACTGCGTTTCTCATTGCAGAAGGATCTCCCTTCCATCCAATGGCATCCATGTCTATCCTGGAAGTGTAATTGTACCAGTTATGCATGCCGCGTTCCGGCTCGTACGGGAGAATCAACCCCTTGATTCCTTTAAGCCTGCTATTCAGGACTGCTGCATTTTCATTCTGCATTCCAATGTATTTGTCTATTTTTGCAAGCTGAGCGCGTCCGAATGCGGCAACAAGATCGCTTCCCCTGTACATCCATCCGAGGGCGTAGGCATGGAAATCCCGCTTTTCAGATGGGGTGCTGGTTTCGCCGAAACTCCAGAGCTTGAGCGCATCCTTGTAGATCTGCTCATTGTTGGTCACGAACATTCCGCCTTCACCCGTGCAGAGGCACTTGTTCTGATTGAAACTGAATGCGCCGCAGTCGCCCCAGTTTCCGGTTTTCCTGCCTCTGAACTCGGCTCCGTGACCCTGACATGCGTCCTCAATGACTTTCAGATTATGTTTTTTAGCTATGGCAAGGACTTTTTCCATGTTTACAGAAAGACCATGCAGATGGACGACTACTATGGCTTTCGTTCTCGGAGTTATCGCCGCCTCAATTTTGTCGGTGTCCATGTTTATCGTAGCGAAATCTATGTCAACAAATATCGGAATCGCATTGTGATGCAGGATGCATGTCGCGCTTGAAGACCATGAATAGGCAGTAACAAGGACGTGATCGCCGGCGCCGATGCCGCAGCCGAAGATACCCATGTGGAGTGCAGCCGTACCGCTGTTCGTGAAAATCGCATACTTGCTTCCGTTCCATTTCGCGTATTCCGTCTGGAACTCCTTGCAGTTCGGTCCAAAGGCGTGAGATCCGCCGTTCAGGGAATCCATCACCATCTTACGATCCGTGTCATCAATTGGAGGCCAGTTCTTTATCATGCCGTCAGGAACAGTTTTTGATCCGCCATTAATTGCAAGTGTCTTCATATTTCAACTCCTTTTGTTTTATTTGCTGGGATACAAAGTACGGCTGATACGCTGAATCGTAAAGAGTAAAATATTGCTATTTAGGAAAGAGTGTTGCGTAATTTCGCCTCTTCTGCGGTTTGTTGCACGAAGGTCATAATTTGGCCTCATTTTTCA
>CAZION010000188.1:0-12721 GCA_964540865.1 uncultured Victivallis sp. | reverse complement strand
TCGGTTCAATAAAAAGCGTCTTATAGAAATTACCTATCACGCCGGTTGACGGATCCTGCCTGTTTCCGCTCTTCAACCATGTGCACAATCCTTTCTTGTCAAGGATATTCAATCCGTCTGGCGTGAACAGGGAGACGATATTGGCATTGTTGAGTTCGTCTATCGAAATCCGCATGAAACTGTTTTCTAATTGTATCATAATATCTATATCCTCTTTTTAATGTGGCACAGGCATCCTGCCTGTGGTTTACTAATCTTCTCGAAATAGAATAGAGCCCCCCAAATCTTATTCACCAACGACGCAAGGTCGGTGGGGTCTAACCAATTATGAGACGATTAGTAACCGGATCATATGAAAAATGTCGGGCTAAAGCCCAACCTACTTCCTGACTGCCAAGAAATTGTATTTGCTATTAGTTAAGCCCGTCAAGGACTGTTCTGAGCAATTCACAAAACACCTGTGAATTCGACCGGTGCTTGCGGGTTGAGGAAGGAAGATTTCCCGTCTTTCCTGGCCCACCAAAGCGCTTTCTGTTCGCGCAACTGCCAGATGATTGTCCGCAGCGTATATTCTACTGGAGGATCTCCCGGGTGAAATATTTCGCCATCATAGCAGACATATCCCCGACGTGGATCGCGGAACTGGATCATCTGACGGATCTTCTCAAGCGTCGGGGTTTTCCGAGCCTCATCGAGCAGCTGACCCAGGAGGCGGTTGCGGCGGTCGCATTCATCCCAGTACCTCGTGTCTGCGCATGGGGAGGACAATCCGCGGCTTGCCAGCGACGCCGCACGGCGGCCGGACAGATAGGATTGCATGGCCGGATCAAGCGCGGACATCGCCGTGATGTGTCCGAATCCATCCGTCGAGTAACGCACCCCGATTCGGCAGGCTGACTTCTCGATCATGGCTACAACATGATCCTGGTCAATGACAATGCAGTTTCCCGGTCCCCAAAAGTAATTGTACCGGGAGAGCATCTCCACTGCTTCGCGGGTTGTTCGGCAATACCGGGCCACCAGTTTTGTAACCGGAACGGGGAAGACTTCCGGTGACAGTTCATCGAGGAAGATTCCTGAAGACACACCACCAAAGATCAAGTGCTCGGAAATAGCCGGCCACTGTGGCTGCCCAAACAGCTCCGCCGGTGAACTGTCGAGGTTGTTCGCAAGCAGAGGTCCGTGGTCGCTGTCTGGGAAAAAGATATAACTGCAATTGGCTGTACCGGTAGAATGGAGCGAGGGCTCCACTTTAGAATGAAGGAGACGGTGTGCGTAAACTCCCCCGCTGCAGTAGGCTGCCAGCTGCGTCTCGTCAAAACCGGCGCCGTCTTTAATTCCGCGTTGTTCCGCTCTTACCAGTTCACGCATCCCTCGTAATTCAGGGTACCTGGTCAGACTCGGCACGGCTTCCATCCGCTGGCGATGGAACTCTACAAGCCGATGCGCCCGTTCGGCGGCAGAAAGATCCGGACATACTTCCGCCAGATGAGCCAGACTCAGTTCAGAAGAGTTGTGAAAATACACTCGTTCAGCTGCCGCCTTCAAACGGGCTTCACTATACCAATTTTCATTAGTCCAAATCATTTGAGATTCCCTCTGATGTATTAATCCTCAATTCAAACTTTCCAGAAACCCTGCCGGAATCTGTGCGGCATAAACCTGCGGGATTCCGTAGTTCGGGTCGGCGTTGAATATGACGTACCGGTTGTCCGCCGTGAGGTATGGATGCGTGTGGGTGCATTGGTTGCCACCGCCTGAAGACATGGAATCCTGCACCAACGTGCGATATTTGCCGGTCTGGAAATTCCCGATCACCAGGCTGACAGACCTCAAGTTGTTTTTCGCATCGAAAACACCTCCTCCGATAAAAGAGTCGGCCACGAAATATTTGCCGCACCTGGAGGCGCAGACGTGGTTGAAGAAATGTTCAGGCGCCCGGAAAACAGAAGGGCGTTCGTCACCAGGTTTCGCCGTCAGGATATTCCCCTCGGAAAAACGCGGGTCGTGGAGCATGTGCTGCCAGTCAGGACTCTGCCATGAGACCGAAAACATCACCCGCCCCGTATCGCCGACGAAACATTCGTGTCCCGTGCAACCGGGTGTGATTGGCGGGCCTACCGGCAGCGGGCGTTTGTTCTTCCCGTCAACGTCAATCACGAACAATGTAGTTCCCTCTTCGGTGACGCGATAGACAAATGAACCATCCTTCTCCATCCGGAGTCCGCGGTTGTTCTGCACCAGAATATCCCGTCCTGTGATCGGATTGAACTGCAGATGAGGATTTGCGATCTCTTGATCTTCATAGATCACCTCGCGGATTTTCTTATGTAGATCCAGCCGGACGATCTGGAACGTCGGTGCGCCGGGACCTGTCAGCCGCTTGTCCTGTCCGATGATGTAGCGTTGGTCCGGCGACACCGAGCCTCCAACCAGTGTCAGAGCAGCGTCCTCCTCGCGGTAAACCTCTTCCTGCTCCAGGCTCATCAGGGAAAGGCGCATCAATCGCCGATCCGGCGTCCAGTAGTACATCAACCCGCTCCATGCGCTGGTGAAGACACCCCGCACCCCTATCGCCCGCGGCACGACCATGGTGATACGCAGGGTGTCAAGTTCGTGCACCAGCAATGATCCCTCCTTCTCCCAGCAGAAATCCTGGCACCGGGCAATGATTATCCTCTTGCCGTCCGGCGAGGTGTAAGGCTGTTCGCCGTAGATGTTGTTGCTGATCGCCGCCGCACTGGTCAGTTGGACAATGCGCGCGCCGCTGACCGGATCCTTTCGTCGGTCACAAGATTCCTGTCCCCATTGAATAGGCATAATAATAATTCTCCTAGATTGTTTAACGTTAAGGAATTTCAAAGTTATGTCCCATAAATACCAAGACACGCTAAAGCTGTGAACTCCAACAATTTTAAACTCCGATTCATTCCCTTCCAACACTTCGATATTCGTTATTCGAATGTTCGATATTCGATTGTTCAAGAGTTGCGGCCTTTGGCCGCCCAAACAAAAGGTTCCGCCTGAAGGCGGTACTCCAAACGCCGTGTTGTGAATTTGATATTAAAATATAAAGTTAATGCTTTTCTTGAATATTGGCCTTAAGACTTAAAATAATAATGATAAGCATAAACCTGCAAGATAAAGCGTTTGGAGTACCGGCTTTAGCCGGAATATTAAAAGCCGTCATCCTAACGGCGATCCAAAAGAGTTGCGGGCCTTTGCCTCCTAATTCATTTGATCTCTGTTATTATCTGATCCGACAACTCATAAATCTTATTATCTGCTTCCGCTTCGACTGCGCCTTCTCCGAGATGACACAGCAAAAAGAACTGTTTTTTATTTTTAATCCAGCCGGTAATTCTGACATCTGCGTATCCTGCGGATTTTATATTCATCAGTTTCGGCAGATCGTTCCTTATCATGGCCTCTGTCAATTCTTCAAATGAGGGACCGGAGATTTCTTCAACACCTGTGGATGCCTCCAGATACTTGGGCCTTGTCCCATACTGATAAATCTTAAGACTTTCCTTGAAACTGCCGTTGGAGTTCACAGCTTTAGCGTGTTCTTCTGGCAGTTTCATCTTGGCAGGACTGCGAACATCGCAGGCACACGTTGTTGATCCGGCGTATTTCGCAAGCAAATCCCAGGTGGTCTTGCTCCATATCGTCGAACCGGGGACAATTACATGGGAATAGCTGGCATTGCCGATTTTCAGCGTGCCATTATTCAACTTGGCATTCTGGAAGTCGGCTTCGTCAAGCAGCTGGACGCCCACATGCGCCTCCAGACATGCCAGGACAAGACCCGTAAACTCCTCACGCAAACCGCCGGGTTCGGCCTGCCAGAATTTATTCAGATGGTAGAATGATTTTATCGGCCATAGGATTGCAACGGGTGCGATTTGAGTTGCGCCGAGAAGCATTTCCTGGAAGGGCTTCAGGTCTTTTGACAATTGAGTCAACCCGCTACTGAATTTAGATGACGGTCCGAAATCAGGAGGGCATTCAAACTCGCGTTCATCCCTTAACGAGTGGAAGATTCCATGCACAACAGGAGTGGTCATCCCCATAACTGTCTGCCAGTTGAAAATCCTACGCGCCTTTTCAATCGTGAAATCATTCCCGGAGCAGGCAAGGGATTCACTCATCACTCCAGGCATCTTGTGCTGCTGCGCCGAAGATGTTGCGGAGATTATCCCGATATTGAGCAGCGGATGTTTGCTGTCCCCCACCACCGGGGCGATGAGATCGAGTCCGGCGAGTGACAGATGCTTCTGCAACGGCATCAGGTTTGAAAGAGTTTTCGACTGTGACACCGGTTCTTCCTCGGGGCTGAAGTGCCCGACAATCTCTAACTTATGCTTCCTGCACCATGCGGACACAGGCTTCAACCACGCATCCTCGAAACGTCTGCCGCACCATTCCCTGTAATTCACTTTTGTACGGATGCTCTCCGGTGCTTCGATGTAATTGAAAAGATCATATAGCCTGGTTCTTAAATCATATCCGTATTTCTTCTGGAAATCCTCGAAGATGCCGGGAGTCCAGGGCGTTTCCCCGTAATATTTCGCCTCATCTGTAAATATCGCAGTAATCTCCTTACCGAACATGTCTCCCACGCACTGGAAATATTTTTTGTGCGTATATTCGATGAATTTTCCGGTTGCCAATGGATTGAGAGGATCGACAAGGAAGTTCCATACTTGGTTCGGCACGTTCTCAATTGTAAAGGCGACAAGGATCTGTTTTTCCGGAATATCCCCAACCTTGACAGCGTATTCCGGAACGTGCGCCATGGCTCTGTCTGAAACGTAAAGTGGCGTTGCCGGATAATACCATTTACTGTCCCAGTTCTTCAGCATCTCCCATGTCCGGCGGACAAGTCCCACGTTATTTGTCATATCCCGGAGCAGTTCTCCGTTTTCCTCAGATACCATGGCACAGGAAACCAAGCTGCCTTTTGCCGGAAAAAAACATAGTCCATCTCCGGCAATTGCTGTCGGATCCGCACGGTGCATGACAATTTTTTTCGCGATGAACTCCGGATGATTCAGGACTATTCTACCGCCAGCATTCCCGCTCGGATACGGATCATCGTCGTAAAGCCATACTCCAATATTTTTCGCAGCCAGCTTCTTCACCGTCGTTCGGATGAAATCGAACCAGTCGCTGCTCCCGTACGGCAGCAGCAATCCATCGCGCGGATGCAGGCAGACCGTGGAGACCTGCGCCTTGCTGAATTCCTCGATCTGCCTGTCTATGAGTTTGTCATCGCAGACATCGTTCAGGAACCAGAAATAGGTTAGTCCCAGTGGCGGGAATTTTCGTGCATCAGACATTGTATCATAATCCTTTCTTAAGTTTTTATTGTGGTCTCAGCAATGCAGGCGGATTTATCCATCAAGCAGACCGCTCCTGTTAAACCGCTCGCATAGGCGAGTTTTTTCACCCGCACTGCGATCACATTCGACTCGCCGGCAGTCATGACATCCGTAATGTCGAAATAGAAGGGTTCGTTCCAGCCCTTCCTGCCTTCCTCCGACAGCTTGTGTTCCCCGACTTTCTTGCCATTCACAAAAACGGTGGCATCGCCATCCACAGCTCTGAAATGCAGCACAACTCTTTTGCCCTGCTCAATCGCGGGCGGGTCAAACGAACGACGGTACCAGGCCACGCCGTGGTAGTCGGGATAGCCTTGCTTCTGCCATGAACTAACGGCATTAAGCAACGCCCAATCCTTATCGCAAGTAGCAGGGTTCATCCAGCCTGCAGAAAGTCCTTCGTCTTGCGCGTCGGTATGGAAGCGCCATTGCCTGTCGCAGTCCTGCAAGACGCCTTGACGGGTATATAGCTTATCTATCATTCCATCAAAATCATCAGGTAAGACGCCCAAGGGTTTTCCGGCGTCATCTTGAACATAACGGATGATGTTCAGCAGCATCCGGTCCGCCGCAGGATTAGTGTCGAGATTTTCCAGGATCGGGAATGTATTGATGAAAAAGCGCCCCTGTCCGAACCGATACCCGGCGAAGAGTAACCCGGAGGCATAACCGGGCCGGAACCTATCCAGAGAGGAACCCCCTTGGTACCCAGTCGCAAATGAAGCGGCGGCGACCTCGTCCGGCGTGTCAAGCTTTTCAAAAACAATATGAGGTATGAGTTGGTCGTAGTATTCCCAGTTCATGACGCCCTGGCTCTGCAAGCCCTCGAACAGGGGGTGATTTTTCGCCACGCATTCCTTGTGATAGACCCAGTCATGAAAATGGTAGCAACACCCCTTCTTCGCCAGCGGCAGCCACCCGACGGAGTCGCCACTGCGTTCGAATGTCGCTGGAGACAGAAACACGACTGTGCTCCCCTTGGCGGCTCGCTCAAGTATTCCCCGCCAGTCTTTTAAGTCGGTCCCGGTTTGGGAAAGATCGCCCACCAGGATGACCTCAGTGCTATCCGGGGCGGCAGCGGCGTACGGACGGCAGGTTACGCCGTGTGACTTCAGCCATTCCGCAACCTTTGGCTCAACGCCGAGCAAAGTCACGGCGGGTTTCATGGGTTGGGTCGAAACTTCAGACACATGAAACGTGCGCCTCCCGCAGACCGGAGCGCCGCCGCGCTCGAGACTTGCCGCGAATTCATAGGTGCCCGGGAAGAGATCCAGCTTGACGCTTTCGTGTAAGACCTTCACCGTCAGCGACCCTTCAGCGTCAGATTTCGGCACAGGGATGGTGAAATCCACTTTTTTCTCCCAAACCGTACCGTCGGGGCCGAATAATTTCAGATGAGCCGGATAGGTTCCCGGCTGGAGCACATCCTCGTTTGCAAGCACCGCTTCAATTTCAAACGGGCGTCCCGCGTAAACATGCCCCGGCTCAACGAACAGGCACCATCGGAGTGGCGCCCAGCCATCGCGCAACGTTTCCATCATGCCGGTCTTCAACTCGCGCCAGAAGGTCCATTGCCCTTCGGCGCTGTTCCAGTCCACAAGCGAGGTTACGCTGTAGCCGCAGATTTTGGGATTGGACCGGATCAGGTCAAACCCTAGGCGCAACTGGCGCGCCTGCTGCCGGTAACTGTCGGTGAACATATCTTCCGGAAACGCATAGACCCCGTGCATGTCGAACCGGGTCCAATCGGCAAGAAACAGCTCGACCTGCTTTCGCAGCAGGGCGGCATTGGCGAGTTCCTCCGTCGGATCCGTCGGGGGATATTGGCGCAGGCCAGTGATGACATCGAGCAGACTGCCCACGCCATTTTCCGAAAAAAACACCGGCTGCGCATCACTGGCGTGAGTCCGGATTAAATCCCGGTCCTGCTTCCCATACGGCACCTGCGGGTACTTGTGAAAATCACCAAACACCCGTATCACGGCGTCGCCCAGACCGCCTTGCGCGAAAGTGACCTCCCGTTTCCCCTGATCCAAGGCCTCAGTCACCGGGAGCCCCCCCGCCGTTTCTTTCCCCCAGACCGCTTCCCATTCCAGGCTTTTAGGATTGGAAAGTGAGCCGACAGTCAGGATGCCGTCCCAGCGGCCGCTGTTCAACAGCACCAGCCGCGAATCATCCAGCGCGCGCAGTTTACCCAAACTGTTAAAGGCATGCCGGAAAACCGGGCCGTCATATGTTTCATTCAACAATCCCCAGATGACAACGGAAGGGTGGTTGCGGTCACGGGCAACAATGCCCAGCATCGAGTTGTCAAAGCGCTCAGGGATCTTGGATAAATCCGAATATTTGGTTTTAATGCGTGGATCCGACATATACCAGCTTGCGAACGATTCCTCATAGACCATCAAGCCGATTTCATCGCACAGATCAAGTTGCTCGGGATAAGCGCCACCCACAATGAACCGGATCGTGTTAAATCCCGCCGCCTTGGCGAAAATCAGATCTCTCCTTAAATGTTCGTCAGGTATTTTCTCTCCGTATGAGTAATCATTAGCGGTAAGGGTGCAGCGCAATAAGATCCGTTTCCCGTTCAGCCGGAAATAACCATTCTCCACCTTCAATTCCCTGAAGCCGCATCGAACCGCTTTTTGCTCCTTGGAAAGTTTTGTGCCCGCGCCAGTATCCAGGTCAACAGTCACGGTATAGAACTGCGGGTCTTCGGGGCTCCACCAGAGGGGCTGATCAATGGGAATTATCAATTGACGGTAACTTTCACCACCGGGCACGGTAATGGACAGTGATTGGGTGATCAACGGCGTATCGGAATTCCTGAGGGTTACCTTCAACGCCAGGCGGCCTTTTACTGAGGCTTTACGCTGGTTCCGGATTTTCAACGAAACCCTGATGCAACTTTTATCGAGATCCGCCTGCGCATGGACATCCAGGATCCGCACTGGAGGGTTCTCCACCAATTCGACTCCCTGCGTGATTCCGCCAAAGTTGTACATCACCCCGGGACAGTACTGTTTTGGACTCCATTTGAAGCGGTGGGCTATGTCCTCCATGACGAACCCGTCAATCGGTTCTTCAACCGGATTAATCACCCGCAGCACCAGCAGGTTTTCCCCGTCGAATTTCAATGCCTTCCCGCAGTCCATTTCAAATGCAAACTCAGCCCCTTCATGGCCGCCGAGCAAGGTGCCGTTCAGCCAGATGTCAGCATAGTAATCCACTTCACGGAACTTGACTGCATAGGTCATGCCGGACTTCTTTTTGAGCGCCGTCTCAAACTTTATCCAGTACCAGGCGACGCCGTGATAGTCCGGAAACACCTGCTGGATGATCCCGGGTACGGGCGCCGGCCGGGCTGCATCGGGAATCGCGCTGAACCACCGCTCTTCTTTGCCCTTGTTGTCCGGATCAGGCAGAAGTCGCCACGAATCGTCTAAAAACTGAACCGCGTTATTTTTGTCATTCATGCCATTTACCCTTTAATTGTATTATAATCCTTTTATCCATCTTTTATCTTTTGTTTTTCAACAGCTCCCTGTTCCAAAAGTTTATTCCGTAGTGGCCAAATGCCGGAAGCAAAACAAACGGATCTTCTGTTTGCCTAATCAGTTCATGAAGAAGGCCATGATGTCGCGCAATCTCGTCCCTGCATTCTGTATTGTTTAACAAGTTGTCCAGCTCGCAGGGATCTTTTTCCAGATCAAAGAACTGCCAAGGTTTACCGCCATGCTTGTCTCCTTTGACCGTGTATTTGAAGCGTTTAGTGCGAACGCCCCTCCAAACTTCGTTGTAAAAATCAAAACCTGAACGTTGCTCGGACACGAATTCAAGAAGAACCCCATCCCTGTCCAGACTCGAAATTTCGCCGCGGACAAGAGCTGTCAGGTCGGTTCCAGGCACAGCATTCCTGGGTTTGATTCCCGCAAGCCCGAGAATCGTCGGGAATAAATCCTCCGTACACGTGGGATCTTCAATGACAGTACCGTTTCTACCCGGACATGCAGGATCACGCACAATCAGGGGGATTCCGATAGATTCCTCGTAAGGCCACTGCTTCTCTGTCAGCCCGTGGCTTCCATTCAGTTCACCGTGATCAGAAATAAACACGACAACAGTATTTCGCGCAAGCCCCTGCTCCTCAAGGAATGCCATCATCCTTCCAACATTCTCATCCAGATTTTCAACCATAGCGTAATAGCGTTTCCTGTCAAGAATTAACTTCTCACGCGTTTGCTCGTCTTTCGCATCGAAATTAGCCGGAAGCTTTATCTCCCTCGCCTCCCACGCCTTTTGCAGATGCGGAGGAGCGATAAAGGGATCATGTGGCGGCTCCACGGAAATGCACATGCAGAAATTCCGTGAACGGTCCCACTTGTTTGCCAAATAGTCAATGCCGATATCAAACAGGCCGTCAGTCTGATATTTTCCGATGGTGTGCGGTGTGGGATCATCATCGACAAAGTAACATGTGTCAAACGGATCATTCCTGAGTTCAAATCCAAACCATTTTGCCCACCTGCCCTGGTTGCTCCGGCGCACCGGAGTCATGCCGCACTGCTTTGCAGATCCCATTCGACCATGCCCGCCGTCCAAATGCCATTTGCCTACGTAGACCGTGTCATAACCTCTCTCATTGAACTCGTCGGCCATCGTCCGTTCGGCTGGTGACATCGCCCACTCAATGCCTGGGACAAGCCTGGTATGGGCGTATTCTCCGGTCATCAGGGTGAATCTGAACGGCACGCAAATCGGATAGGTGGAACAGGCGTTGCTGAAACGAACACCGTCACTGGCCATCCTGTCTATATTTGGGGTGCGCGCATCGGGATCCCCATAGCACGACAATGCCTGTCGCCGCAGCTGATCACTCAGGATGACCAGCATGTTGGGCTGCCTGACGGCATCACCTGCATGCATTTCTTTTTCGCACGCGACCTCCTTGCGTCCAGCCAATTTATCTGCAATTCCATCTTTATTCATAAAGGCTCCCATTAATTTGGAAATTTTCTTCCGTCTTGACATTCAATCCTCATATGGAACAGCTCCTGTTTCATCGATACGATAACCCCACTTGCCAATGTAATCTTTTCCAGGCAGGAAATGATCCCCGCATATTTCAAGTTTTTCATGAAGGAGTTCGTCCAGATGCCTCCTGACCTGAGAAAACTCCGGCTCTAGAACCCGATTCCGCATCTGGTACGGATCCAGTTCGTTATCATAGAGGAGCCAGGGCCCCAGAAGATCCTGCACATAAGTGTACCTTTTAGTCCGCAAGCCCCGGTATTCCCTTCCACCTTTACGAGTGGCTGACCATTGCCCGAACGGATGTGGGCACATGATAAGCGCAGCCTCCCCAGCGGGAGCAGGATCCCCTGCGATATGACCTGAGAAGTCAAAACCTTCGCAAGTTTCCGGTATCGGTATTCCACAAAGGCCAAGCAAAGTCGGCATGATGTCCGGGGCATCGATCAGGGCGTCCGTTTCCCTTGGCTTCCAGCCGGGAAGACCGGAATATCTAAGGAGGAAGGGAACACGGATCGACTCGTCCCAAGGACGTTGCTTGTCCCGTTCTCCATGAGATCCAAGCATGTCACCGTGGTCGGATGAAAAAACAAAAACCGTCTCGTCCCCTATTCCGCATTCGTGAAGACTTGCCAGAAGAAGCCCCACACAGTTGTCCAGGGCCGAGCAGTGGGCGTAGTACCCTGCCAAGCATTCCCGCGCATCCGCCGCCAATGACTCGGGCACGTTCGGACGGAGCTGAATCCTGTCCGGATGGTAGAGATGACGGTATTCAGGAGGCGCAGTATTGTAAGGATCATGTGGCGCACCCCAGGAAAGAACCATCAGGAAAGGGGTTTTATCATCATGATTCCGGATGTAGTCAACAGCATCCTGCGTCTGCGCAACCGCATCGTATCCTTTCCAGTATGACTTCTCCTCCGAATCATGCGTGTAGTATGCCGAATGGTTGTAGTCATGTGTACATTCGAGGACTTTCCAGTATTCAAATCCCATGCGTCGTCCAGGCGGGATGTTGCTGGAACGCCCATGTCCGTCCACATGCCACTTGCCTATATACGCCGTATCATAGCCTGCCGACAAGAAAGACTGCGCGACGCTTACTGAATGCGACTGCAGGCATACATCGTTCACAAACACACCATGCGTCATCGGCCGCTGCCCGGTGAGGAAGCTTGCCCGATACGGCGAACAAACCGGACAGCCTGATATGGCATGGGTGAAATTGACACTCTCCACTGCCAGCGCGTCAAGATTCGGCGTCTTCACGTTCAGGTCTCCGGCGTATCCGGTTGCCTGTTGCCGCCACTGGTCAGCAAAGACAAATATGACATTGGGTTTCTTTTTCCCCAGCCTATCTGATTTGTTTTGGTATGGCTTTGTCATCTGTCTTATACTTCCGTGCCTTAAGACTTTTTGCATTCATCCGATGCGAGCCATTGTCCGGCGAGTTCAAGCGCCTGCAATTTCGCCTGGAGATTCTGACGCTTGACAGGGACCATGTCCACAACATCGAGCCCGCAATTCAGCATGGCTTTTTCAAGATTGGCAGAGCATGCATGTGCGCCGCCACCGCTTCCCCCGGCTACACATATGCCAATCACAGGTTTGCCTTTTATGGATTTGCGGCCTGACTCGTGCGCGCAAATCCTGCGCAACCGATCAGCGAATGCACGCAGGCTCTCGCTCAGGTCTGAATAGTAAACAGGAGTGGCAAAAACTGCAGCGTCGGCCTGTCTAATCTTCTCGACCAGGCCGTCCATGTCGTCATCAATTACACAACGTCCTTCTTTCCGGCATGGGCCCCAGCCATCATCGTCACATTGACGGCAGCGCTCTATTTTGAAGGAAGGGAGAAATACCCGTTCCGCCGAGGCTCCGGCCCTTGCCAAACCTTTCAATAAAGCATCAGAAGCCTGGGCCGTCTGACCGTTCGGATTCCTGCTCCCGCATATCAATATTGCTTTCATCCCAGACTCCTTTTCTGTTCACATGTTATAAATTCAGGCTGAAAGTTTACACACTTCCAGATCCTGTTTTACTTTAAAACCATGCCTTGCGGCATTGACCTTCCTTCGCCAAGGCTTCGGAGGGCAGGCTACGAACAAAACAGGATTCGTATTCGTTGGTAGTTAAGCCCGCAAGGGCTGTTCTTATCTTTTATCCTCTTCAATCCTGTTATCCTGTCCAAAATATTCTCCGGCTTCATTTCTCTTGTCCAGGATTCGCGAGCAGGAATACCCGGTCATAAGTCCCGCCATGGTCGAAAGACTTGAATACCCTGAACGCGATGGTGTTCTTTT
>CAZION010000187.1:0-12834 GCA_964540865.1 uncultured Victivallis sp. | reverse complement strand
ATATTACATCGTAACCGTCTTCCGGCATCTTGAACCAGTCCACATTTCCAGGCTTTCCAATGTTGTAGGTGGTGGTTCCGGGTAGTCCGTAGTGTCCGGTCGTCAAAACGCCGTTGAGCAGTTCATCCGCTTTAGCAGAGCCTTGATTCCAATACCCAACCTGCTTCACTGGCGGCAACAGCATAACTCTGTCAGTCAGAATGCTCTTATATTGATCAAATGCTTCGTCAATTTTTCCCGCATCCAATGCGGCCTTGACTTCTGAAAGACCAGGCTTGGTAAAATCCAGCTGGGAAAGCACCCGTGACTTGTCGGAAATTATAGTCGCCGGAGGCAGCACGGTGGAGACTATGCGGACATTGTCGTCAATCACGCTCAGAGGCAGGTGGTTATTCCGGGCGCCTCCGACCAGGAATATAATCTGGTCATCCGCTGCCAGCTTCATTTCCTGCAAGGCGGATTCCTGGTCAAGCTCTTTGAGCATTTTTGCCTCACCCGCCGCAGTTTCCTGTCCAAAAGTGTGGGTGAAAAGCGGCTTGAAACAGGACTTGTCCTGTACTCCGATGGCTAATATCGCGCCAATTGCCGGTCTTCCGCTGAGATAGCTCAGGTTTCCGCGCAGTGAATAGACACCGTCTTTGAGAATGTGGTACTTCATGACAATGGCTTTACAAGAAAGATCGCTACGCGGGGATTCCGGATAATAGTTCCAGTAAAGTGAAACGCTTTCAGCGCTGATGCGGTAATCGCATAATGTCTGATTTTTGGCGTCTCTTTTAAACTCCTGAAAGGTCATGTCACCGGCGCTTTTCATCGGTTGCAGATCGCCGTCGGACAGCAGTTTGTCATAGTCCAAACTATTGGTCTTCCCGTCAAGGTGCCTAAAATAGTCGGAAACGATATAATAGCTCCAATCCCCATGCCCGTTGCTTCGCGTGTCCTGGCTGACATTGCAATCAAAATCAGCCTTGCGGCTGACCTCGCCGGCATATAGCCCATTGTAACAGCTTGTTCCTGCTAACAGCGCCACGCTAAAAAACAGAATTCTCTTGGAAAAACTATTCATGTTCATATCTCCCTACTTTCGATTGGTTTAATTGAAATCCTTGGTGGCCACGGCGAAGACGAATTCGTTCATGCCCTACTCCATCATGACCACAGGCGCCGTCTTCCGGAACGGCGCGGCAGGCAAGCCTGCGGTGTTGAACACCGTGGCGGGCGGATTGTCCGCCCACGCATAACGGACCGAACACGGCGTCGTTATTTCTGCTGTTGTCAGAACGATTGTATTGCCGTTCACGTGAGCCGTCGCAGGCACAAATTTTCCATCAGCGCCTGCCAGTTCAAAACCATTGGTCACGGCGTCCTTGAAAACCAGATTCTGCCCTTTGCCGCCCGCATCGAACGAGAGCGTCGCCCGTCCCGGCTCGAAGCGCGCGTCCGTCAATGCGGGACCCGCCGCAATCACTTCCTGCTTGTAGACCTGCTTCAGCGCCACAAGCGCCAGCCGCCGACCGACCTCCTGCTTGTTCCGGGGGTGGATGTTGTTAGCTTCGCCAATGTCAATGCCCACAGCCAATCCCGTATTTGGAACATGGTCGGCCAGCGCCTGCTGCGCCTCCCGCAACGCCGCGAAGGTGGCTTTTCCCTGCCATGGCTCGTCCCTGAAATGAAAATTCACCAGTTGCATCACGATGAACGGAAAATCTCCCTGCCCCCACTCTTTCCGCCAACCCTGAATCAACAGCGACATCAGACGCTCATACGCTGACGCCTTGCGCGTGTTGCCTTCGCCCTGATACCAGATGGTACCTTTGATCGATAACTCGGTGAGCGGGGCGATCATCCGCGTGTAAAGCTGCCCCGTGTCCTGCGTGTGCTGCGCGGCCGTCAAGCGATCCTGTTCATCCCATGTGCATTTCGCCACCTTCTTCAATTCCTCCTGCGTGCGTCTGGCCTCCTCCAATTCCGCAACGAACTCAGGCGTGCCTTCACGCATCACACGCGGAACCCACAACTCGGCCATCGTGCCGCCAACCGCGGCCGTGATCAAGCCAACGGGAACATTCAGACGCTGCGTGAGTTCTCTGCCGAAAAAATACCCCGCTGCGGAAAATGATTTCGCGCTTTCCGGAGAGCAGACCTCCCAGTTACCTCCCGGACTCTTCATCAACCTGAGGGTCGGATGGCTTGCCGCAACCACTTCCTTTTCGACGTCCAGTACCCCACCGTAACCGCACCACTCCCCTCGCTGAAGCGACTGCGCCATGTTCGACTGACCCGAACAGACCCAGACATCGCCAGCCAAAAGATTGGTCAGCACGATGCTGTTCTTTCCCACGACGGTGATGTCCGGAACCGGACCCGCCTTCTGAACCGGCAGCAGTACGGTCCACGGCTTCTCTTTCCCTGTCCCGGCAACTTGCCCCACAACCTTTTCGCCAAGTTTAACAGTCACCATTTCGCCGACTTCGGCCCAGCCAACCAGCTTGGCAGGGACATCGCGTTGCAACACCATATTGCTGCCAAAGACCGGCGCCAGATGAACATCCGCGTAAACATGGGCAGACCCGACCAACAAACTGATCACCATCGCCATCTCTATTGTCATCTTCTGTTTCATTTTAAACCTCAAGTTTTGCAGTTCGTTTTGAGCACAAATTTCATGCGGCTTTTTCTCCAATTCCATTTGCAACCTCCTCATTGTTACTTGGGCCGTTCGGGGAGTTTTGGCGTCTGTCCAGCGTCAATCGCGGCAGAAACCATGGCAGGCAACTTCGCGCTCTCGAACATCGCCTGGAACTTGTCCTGCGCCACCGCGCCGGAGTTCTTCCTGTCTATCCAC
This sequence comes from uncultured Victivallis sp., assembly GCA_964540865.1. Lineage (GTDB taxonomy): Bacteria > Verrucomicrobiota > Lentisphaeria > Victivallales > GWF2-50-93 > GWF2-50-93. Next base: position 9,989 of record CAZION010000187.1, on the reverse strand, counting down.
GGATAGGCACCGGCCCAGCTTGGACTGCTGATCAGAATGGCGTTACCATTGGTGTCCTCCAGTTCGCGACACTCGCCCAGGCCATATATGCCGGTGTGTTTGGCATTATATGTTTGCGACGGGAACGTGGGGAAGCTGACCATGGCCTTGCCTATCTGGTCGGCCTGCATCTGCTTTACTGCGTTTTCGGAAAGGACACGTTTTCCATCGTATGTTCCTCCATTGGCTATCATGGCGAGGAATCTTGAATAGTCGTGGATACTGCTTCTGGCGCCGCCCCCCAGCATCGGACTGTGTCCAAAGCCGGGATCGACCGGCGTGAAATGAGTGTTGGTCATGCCCAGCGGGCGGGCGATCTTCTCCTGGAAAATCTCCTCGAAGCTCTTTCCTGTCGCCAGTTCCGCCATACGGCCCCCGACCTGTATGGCCAGTCCGCCATACTCGTAGCGCTCGCCGGGGACGGCGGCGGGCGGCAGGGGAGCGATATGCGCGACAGCCTCCTCCAGTGTCTGGTAGGCATCTGGCTTCTCTGGAGCCTTATGGTAAGCAGGAAAGCCGGATGTGTGGGAGAAAAGCTGCCTTAATGTCGCATTGCCCTTCAGGTCCTTGAATTCGGGAAGCCACTTTGACACCGGATCGTCCCAGTTCAACTTGCCATCGTCACAGACTGCCGCGACCGTGGCGGCCGCCAGCCATTTGCCAGCCGAGGCGATGTAGACGCAGGTGTCCTGGTCGTAGCCGCCCCAGTAGCGCTCCAGCAACGTCTTACCATTCTGGACAATCACCAGCCCGGCGCCCGGGTAATACCCCTTGGCGATCCACAGGTCTATCTTCGCGGTCACAGCCGCAAATTTGCACGCCCCGACCGGCTCGGCGACGGCATCTTCCGAGGCGGCATTTCCCATATGCGCAAGAGGAAGAAAGACGGACAGTACCATTATGGTGATCAAAGCCGTTTTATTCATGAGACACTTATAGTATTTGGCTTATTTTCACGTTCGCAGCCGATGGGAGCCGAGCAATTCACCTCGACGTCGCCACCGGAACGTGCGCGGCAATCGACGAAGATCGGGCCGAAAGGCGTGTTGACTGTCCCGCGCGCCCACTTCAGGCCTCCCAACTGCGGCTCCACTGCAAACCTACGGTATCCTGGAGTCAGAGGCCGCACACCTAGCACGTCGGTCATCAAATAAACCGCAGGCGCCGCACCCCATGCATGGCAGATGCTGCGCGTCCAGCGGATGTCATTGAGACGGAAGGTCTCCCAGCAGGTGTTGGTGCCTTTATCCAGCATATCTCCCCAATCGCGGCGCATCACATTCAGTGCGGTTTCTACATCACCCAGTTTGAACAGCGCGCCCAGACTGAAGAAAAGGAAGAACGGCGACCCGACGGCGACCACGCCTCCTGGAGCCTCATCCTCACCCGGAGCGCCAATGCTGCGCATGGACGGTGAGCCGAAAATATAGTGTCCGTCCCCGACCCGTCGCACCAGCCGTGCCACGCTATTCCGTCGTTCCTCGGGAACACAGTCGAACAGCAGCGCCAGGGTGTTGCTTTGCTCGCTAATTCTCAGACAGCTGTGATAATCTTTCCACCCCATCGCTGATTCGCCCGCGACCACGCACCATTCCCGGTATTGCTCGAACGCCCATTCGTCCCGCACGGTGTCCACGTAGGCCTGCCGCTGAGCGTCCCAACAGATTGTGTTGATCGCCTGTGCCCGTTCCGTCGCCTCGTTGGAGAAGGCACGTGACTTGACTAGGTCGCCCAAGGTTTCCGCCATATGCGCGGCATGACGGCAGCACTGAACAAGCAATACGTTGTTGGCAGTCACTTCGCCATAGGGGGATAGGTCATTCTTTCCCCATTCGATCAGGTTCCATGCGCCGGGCATGTCGAAGAGGCCACGCTCGTTTGTAAGCAGGCGGCAGTGCCGCAAAGTTTCCTCCACATAATTGTAGTTCTCGGTCAAATCCTCGCGGTTACCCTCATGGAGGAAGTGCTCCCAGCATTGGCGGATCCACTGGAACGTCCACATCGGCAGACCACCCTCCGGGTAGTTGGGGAACGCGGCCATTGGCATTGATTTTCTCCCAGTGTAGCGGGCGTCGTCTGGATAGTAGGTTCTGGTCCACTCTTCCGATAGCGAGCGGCCCACCAGCCGGATGCAGCGCTGGTTCAAGCGGTAGGCACCGAAATGGAGGAGGTTGATCAGGGCGGTGATCTGGGCATCGCCGACCCAGTAGTGCTGCTCATGTCCGGGGCAGTCGACATACGTGTCCAACATGCACAACTCGGCGGTGTCTGCGGACATCTGGAAGACCCTGTTGAGCAAGCTGTCGTTGCATTCGAAGCCACCGCTGTGCTGCACGGGATAGCGGCTGCTTCGGCAGCTGATCTGCCGCACAGACACCGGACGGGCGAAATTACGGATAGTAACAGAAGCGTAACGGAATCCCCGGCGGGCATGGGAGATGAATTCCTGCCAGCCCTCGCGGCAGATGTAACGGAAGCCATTCCGGATCTCCATCAGGTAGATGCCGCCGTCGTCAATCATCTCGAAGCACTGGATGTCGACGATGGTTCCGGTTGGTGCATTGAGTGAAAACTCAATGTGGCCGATCTGCATCCGCCCGAAGTCCAAAATAAAATGTACATCCTTGTCGGCCTGCGGTGTTATGATTGAGAAGTCGGCATGGCCGTGGAGCATGTTTTCCGGATGCAGCATCGGCGAAAGGCCGTCACCGTCAAGGATCACGCGTGGCTGAGCCTTTTCTATGGCCGGCTCGGTGAAGCCGCCGGAGGGACGGTAGAAAATCTGATGCCGGACGTGGTGCTGCGCGCTGATCTCGGCTTTGGGTGCCGCCACTAGTTGCTCCCGTAGTTCGGAGGGAATTCCGGCTGTAGTGGAGACTTGGAGCAGAGTTGCCACTTCCGGAGTGGACTTCATCACTTGGGCACCGCTGAAGTGCCAGGGATAGCGCACCGTTTGCGACATCAGGCTAAGCACGACCCACTCGGTCGAGGAATCCGGCAGCAGATTCCGGGCGGTGAAGGTCAGCCTGGCATCGGTCTCGATCATTAGTTCAAGCTGCCCTACGACACTGTAGCAGAGCAGATGGCTTCCGGCGGCGAGTTCAAATGGTTCGCCGATGCCGCGTCTCGAACCATCAAGCGACATCTGCCATTCAGCGGAGGCTTTCCCCCACTCGTTCCAGATGGTCAGTTTTGCACTCTCCGAGCAGATAATCTCCGTCAGGAAGATGTTCACGCATTCCCCTGGTGCGCCCAAGCGGAACGAATAGCCTTTGCGGAGTTCGCACAGTTCGATGGCGGTGAAACGCTTGGGAAAGACCGGATCGTCGGTAAGCAGGCTAATGCCAGCGGGCTCAAGCCCTGTCCATGGAGGCGTGCCTATCGGACCAAGGGAGACGGCGTTGTCCCATTCGGAGTCATTGTATTCCAGACAGGTCCAGCCCGGACATTCCAATCGTGAGTCATAGACCTCTTCGCGTCCCAATGGAATGGCTGGCGGCATACCGGATTTGAACGACTCGTGACATCTGGTTTTCCATGTGGCGTCGGTCGCCACCGTCGTGGACACCCCGCTATCCGCCTCCATTATTATTTCAGCCAGGACACCCCGTTGCGGCGAATCATCCAGGGAGAGGATGGAGATCAGATTCTCCGAGCCTAGCCGCAGATAGGGGAGAATGTCGATCTCGTCATAGTACTTGGCGAAATCGAAGGATAGCCCTGGACCGCGGGCAAGCAACTGCCCGTTGACGTAGACCTCGTGGTATTTTCCCGATGTCACCAACAACCTGGCAGCGCACAGACTGGAGGGTGCCTGGAACACACGACGGAACATCCACCAGGTGTCAGGAACGGCCACCGCCGCCCATACCCACTGGGTTGCGTCCGAAAATAAAGCTGTCTTTTTAATAATTCAAAAATCCTTTCTTTGAGAGTTACTTCGCTCCGTAACCATAATCCGGCACTTCATGGCCGGCGGCACCAACCCAGCGGAAGGCGGTCGGCACCTGGATTGGGGACACGACTTCCATTTGTGTCTTGTCCATGGTGAACTCGCAACTGGCGGGGGTTTTCTGTCCTGCGTCCGTTCCCAGAAGTATGCCGCGGGCGGGCTCGCCGGGCTTCTCCACCAGCACGTATTCCCGCGCCTCCACACCTGCCTTCGGGAGGCGGATGGGATCGAGGCCAAGCGCACAGGCGAACTCGATGCGGGTTCCGTCCTTAAGGTGCAGGACGAGTCCGGTCATACCGGGTTCATTCCGCCTCTCCACCTTCTCCACAGGGTTATTGGCATCCGGCGAGGGCACCAGCGCGGTCAGCAGCATCTGCCTCCCGGTTCCCTGCCAGGATGCTTCCACTTCCATCGCCGGAACCATTTCGCCAGGATCATAACCGCTTCCGAGGTTCTGCCAGCCGCGGGTGCCAACCGGCACCTGTGAGAGTATAGGCTTGTCCTTTCCCTCAAAGCCCTCGCCGTAACGACTGGTGAACGTGAGCCCGGCGGCTGCACTCATGTACAGAAAGAGGTTCGGCTTTCCCGGTTCTGCTGTGCATACCGACAAGGAGCCGGCATCCACAAGCACCGCCTCCCTGGGAAAAGTGTAGTCGAAATGCCAGAGTTGCTGGTAGGTGTGCGTGGCCGTCTTGGGCGCCTCCATGATGTCGGCTACCAGCCACAGCTTGGCTTCCTTGACGAAGATCAGTTGCCGGGTGTGGCTCACATCGCTGATTATCACCGGCGAACGGTCTTTCACCGGTTTCTCGACATGCCCATATCCCTGGTCGTAGGTGGATTCGGCGAAGTCGAAGAAAGATGAGGTGTGCCAGCGTCCGGGCAACGGATCTGCATAGGCGTCGGCATAGTATTTTTTCGTGGCTTGATAAGCCATTCGCGCCTGGTCGAGATTGTCCACATGGATGGTGTTTTTTGACCAGCTTGAGCTACTGTAATCTTTCCAGCCTGCACCACCGGGACTGTCCACCAGCATGAAGCGCCCATACGCCTCCAGGTGCAGTTTGGTGTTTCCCTCGGTCTCGTGGTCGGCACCGCGCCGCGGGTTGGATAATGCCGCGTAGAGGGCATTGCTGTCCCAGCCGCCACGGGTGATGTAGAGCCCGTGCCAGGGAAAGGCGATCGAGGTGTAGGCGGGCGGAAATGGGATGCCGGCCTCCTTAAGGGCCTTCGGACCGGTCTCGGAATCCATCTGCTTGCGGTTGCCGTAGCTGTTCTTGCCCAGGAGCAGCTGGCCGCCGGTCGGTGTATAAAGGTTGGCGAACCAGCGCCGGTCGAGATCGGCCTGGGCACGGATCATCGGCCACCACTCTGGCGTGGGTTGGTTTTCCGGTACCCAGTTGGCGAGCGAGCCTGCCATACCTTTGAACCAAGTAGCATAGTTATAGGAGAGAGTCTGGTTGGATCCATCCGGATGTACCCCGATCTTCATGATGCATGACGTCCCTTGGGTGAGGAGGTCCCCCAGACGCTGGTTACGATAAAACTCCGGCAGAAGTGCGCTCAGTCTTGCAAAGGCCATGAGCCGACTGCTGAATTGGGCTAACGGCCCGCTGCCCATCGGCATACTTGACAACACCACGCCTGGCCAAAGCGTAAAGAAATAAGCCATTTCCGCCTGGGTTCGCGGCGAGACATATTCCGCAAAGAGTTCCGGTGAAGCGTGTTGGGCGTGGAACACTTGCTCGGCCCAGTTGCCCAGGAGCCAATGTCCGACGCACAGTTGGTTGCCGAACTGGATGGAGTCGATCCATGGTCCACCGGTTCTGTTGCCCCTCACGGGGCGGGGATTGGGTGCGACGAGCCCGGCGCGGTTCAGGGCTTCGGTCCTGGCCGCCTTCGATTTGACCAGTTGCATGCCGATCCGCCAATTATTGCTGGAATAATCCCGCCATACCTCGCTCCAACGAGTCAGCAGGGCTTGGTTGCTGAATTTCGTGGGCTGGCCGTGACCCGCAGCGGCGTTGAGATTCTGTTCCAACCCAGCGATGATGCTCTTGGGGTGCCACATGAAGTTGACTTCCATCTCGTAATCGCGCGGACTGTGCCAATCCATACGGCCGGCCGGACCGAAATCCTTGACGACACCCTCAAATTGCATACGTACTGTGCCAGGATCCATGATCGTGTCCAGCGGCCCCCAGTAGAACTTGTCCCACTCTTTTTCACCGTGAATACCGGCCACGTGCTGCTGGAATACCTTTGCCCAGGCGGCAATGGCACCGGTGTAGTCGCCCTTGGCCACCAGCGGCTTCACCTCGCGCATGTCGGGGCGAGCCAGATCGATCTCGGCGAAAAAGATCTTCCCGAACTCCTCATCGGACATCGTGTCCATCTTCACCGGGTACTCGGGCAGTTCGGGGAGTTTTGGCACCTTTTCTGCCTCAAGTGCGGAGGCGGAGTTTCCTATCTGCGCAAACAGAGGAATGGCGAAAATCGCCATAATGGCGATCAGATGCGTTTTTTTCATGAAATTTCCTTTCATAATCATTTGTCTTTGAAATCTTTTTTTTGAGGCGATTTTAAAACAATAAATTCCGGCAGTTTTTAGAGCTGGAGGCGCCAGTACAGGATCTTTTCCCAATCCTTGATTCCCCTTTACCAGTGAATAACGGCCGACACCATGCGCCTGGAATCAATTACCGTAAATTCTTACGTTATTAAGATGTAAAATACTTTTTGGTTCTTTGGGCAATTCAAATTTGATGTATTTCGCATTTTCCGGAGTTTTCAAATCAATGGTCCACTCGGGCTTGACATCGGTCGCCTTCCAGATTTCTTTCCATGTTTTCTGATCATTTGAAACGGATACGGTTAATCCCTTTGCCCGTTCATTTGCGCCAACGCGGTTCTGGATGTAGATAGTCTTTATGCTGGCCGGCGATTTCAGAGTGACAATAAACCAATTATCTGTTCCATCAGTATGGAAAGCGAATTGACCTGCGTATGCCCCGGTTCGCTCGCCATCCTTCAGCAATAAATCCTTGTTTTCGTTAAACTCGACCTGACCCTTATTAAGTGGACCGAACTGCAGGGTAGCGTCAATCCCAAGATCCTTGAGACCGGACGGCGGAGCCGATGGGACTTCCGCAGAAGCCTGAGAAACAAGCACCGACATAAAAAGGGCGGCCAACAACATTGATTTCATCATTTTCATTTGATTTCTCCTGTTTTACTTATTGTTTTTGTTAAAAATCTTTCTGTTCCAGAAAAATTTTGCTTCCTTACTTAAACACCATCTCCGGTTCCAGCAGCAGTTTCCCCAGCAGCTCATTAGTATCTTAAAAATCAAATTTGTTTCGGATTTCGATATTCGAGTTTCGAATTTGGTTCCGGCTACGCCGGGTTAGGAATATCCCTTTGAGTTCAATCTCCCTTCTGGCAGGTCCACATGCCTTTCGGCGTTGACAGGGAGCCTGTCCCCACAGTTTCCTCGGGACGGATTAGTGTGACGTGTCCGTCAACAAAAAGATAATTCCATCTCTTATTATGCCAGGCGAGCGATCCGGAACTCATGTTGTTGTTTTGTTGAACGGGGTTGTCGATATAGGAGTAGCCACCGTTCTGTCCTCCGGCCAGTACGTTCTGGCCGAGGGGATCCAAAACCAGGACTTCAACGAGCGAAAAAGTCCCGCTCGGATCTGGTACTTGGGACACCCTGCGTGTTGGTTGGTTAACGCCCGTCCAATATCCTAGAATTTTCAAGGTAATGCCACGAGGCATATTGATTGTATTACTATTAAGCAGATCAGTCCCGCCACAGTTCATGCCATAACTGCGGCGCAGATTTTTACTCCATCCAAGCACTTGATCCTCCGGACAGCGGTAGATGTCTTCACAACCTTTTTTCGTGGTGTAATACATGCATGTGTCGATTGGAATGTTTCGTCCGTCATAGTCGCTCAGATAGTTGTCATACGTCATGACGTTCCACCACACGTTGGTGGGCTGATAGCACGCCGGCGGGAAGTATTCTTTATAGTCATCGGTATACATCCCTATCCAAAGTCCGATCTGTTTCATGTTGTTGGTGCAGATTGTCGCCTTGGCCATTTTCTTCGTACTGGCCAGCGCCGGCAGCAGCATGGCCGCAAGAATTGCGATGATCGCTATTACCACAAGCAATTCAATCAAAGTAAACTTTGCCTGAATTGGCCTACGCCAAGGCTTCCCACTACGCTCTTCGAGCTTCGAGGGACACGTCGGCTGGCAGGCAACCAGGAGCTCGATCAAAGTAAAATATTTTCCGGGAGAAAATATTTTACAATCATTTACTTTTGATTCTGCCATCTTACCGTCTCCTTCTTTGCCAATATTTAAAACAAGTATTTTTTAACCACTAATCTGCACTTATCTAACACTAATAAGACATATGCGTTGAATGTTATTTTTTCAAAACAAAAAATATCATTCGACGCATGGTTTAGTTATTAAATCTCCTATATTCGTTAGTGTAAAATTAGTGTCCAATTAGTGGTGAAATCTTTCCTCTTAGCTGAAGGCCATCTCTGGCTCCAGCAGGATCTTCTCCAGAGGCTCCTTCGGGTTGTCTATCCGCCAGAGGAGCCGTTCCACGGCCTTGCGTCCCATCGCCTCGGCATGAATGTCCACCGATGCGGGACGGGGAGTCAAATGGTCTAGAAGGATCGAATCGTTGTTGACCCCCACGATATCCACGTCCTTGCCGGGAATGATGTCATAGTGCCTCAGCGTATGATAGAGTCCAACCACGATTATGTCCAAAGGTGTGAAAATGGCGGTCGGCTTTTCTTGCAGCCGCTTAATCTTTTCAATTGCATTTCCAATTCCTTTGAGATTGGTCAATTGCGTCTTTCTCGATTCATCAAGGAAATCACCGGAGATTTCAAATGTCCGTCCTCCTGCCGCATTCACTTTTTCCCTAAATGAAGTCATTCTCGGTATGTTTCCTCCTCCCATATTGACAAAGCATCTGTGTCCCTTTGAAAGCAGATACTCCGCCGCAAGTCTCCCGACATTCCTGTCATTGTAAGAGACATGATCGAAAAACTCGTTTTCACCGGTTTCCCCCATGATACTTACACATGGCATTCTTCTCAGTTCCTTGAGCAGCTTCTGATTGTGCAGCATTGCAGGCACATGAAAAAGAATCGCCCCGTCTATCTTGCGTGGTATTTTCTCTTCAGGGTTTTCATCTGGGAGGTTTCGGATGATAAAATTGTAATCGAGTTTGCCGAGCTCATCCTCTATGCCGCGCAGCACCTTCGAATAAACCGGCGTGTCCAGCAGTGAAGGCTTGACCTGCGATATCAGCGCCACCTGCATTTTCCGGTAGGATGTCGGCCTCCTCGGCCTGGCCCGATGCCCTTTGCGGACATTGATGTTTTTAGGAACATATCCAAGAACGCGAATCGCCTCCTTGATTTTCAGGACTGTTTCCGGTTTGACTCTTGGATCATTATTCACTGCAAGGGCAACTGTCGAAAAGGAGACACCCGCAAGATTAGCAACATCCCTTATGGTCTTTTTTGATCCAGTTTTCATATCCAGTCTCCTCTATCTGTCTGGGAAAGATTATACGTGAATATCGGCTAAAAGGCAATACTGACATTCATTAAATAATTCCAACATATTCATATCTCGTTTTATATAAACATATTGCAATACATGTAATTTATTATAATCCATATTTTTCAATCAACCGTCTTTCCGCATGCCCAACGCAAAACACATTAATTGCCCCCACGAGTCCATATGACATGAAGTTCTGCGCGGAGTTTTCATTAAAGGAATTATACATTTCAACCTTGAAAGATGTGGTCACATATGCGACTATATTGAAGGAAAACGCTAGGAGGTATAAATATGAACGATATAGGAATCAGAAATCTGAAATCCCATGCTTCGTCAATCATGCGAAATGTCTGGAAGAAAAAAAACAGCTATGTCGTTACTTGCC
>CAZION010000186.1:0-13083 GCA_964540865.1 uncultured Victivallis sp. | reverse complement strand
CAATATTTTTTCATTTTTCTAATCTGAGCTAACCTTTTCGCGGAGGCTCTAATTAAAGGATTGACTGGGGCTTTATACGAAAAAAGCAAGTTTTGCAGCTTCTATTCTAAGGAGATATCCCAGAAGTTATTTATGGGATCTTTGACAATATGACGCTAAGGAATTCTTTTGTCCTTGCCCCCTCTTGATTTATGCCACTTCAACGTCTATTCTTCAAAAGTAGTCAGAATTCAGGAGTCAGAATAAATCTGGGTTTAATTTCAAGTTTAATTCTGTCCGCCGCGGCGGATGTCTTCTGTCTCCTGACTTCCCGCAAAACAGGAGTTTTGCAATCAGCTCATGAAACTAATAAAATCCACAGGAATACCGCAATGAAAAAAATATTCTTCAACGCCCAGCATTCGCCGATGGGGGCATTTGCAAGTTTCACACTCGGATACAAGGGGGCGAAAGGCGGATTGGGGCAGGAACTTTCCACGCCGGCCGACCAGAATGTCTTCATAGGTCTCGAATCAAAGCGGAAAAATGTCTTTGAAGCGTTCCCTTTCAGCGCAGCGACGGCCGATGATAAGGCGAGATACGACATTGAAAAGGATTCTCCAAAGGAAGGCAGTTCTACAAAGATAATTCCTTTCGACCAGAAAAAAATCCGTCGGGATTTCAAGGCGGCCAGCGATACATGGGTTGCCGGGGATCTGACTTTCAGGATATATTCACCTTTCAAAACCATTCCGGATCCGGATTCTGCGAAATCCGCAGATATCAAGGAAGCTGTGATTCCGGCGGTTTTCGCCGAAATCACTGTTGACAATTCAAAAGGTAAGATTCCGCGCCGCGCGTATTTCGGATATCAGGGAAATGATCCGTACTGCGGGATGCGCAGGATGGATGATATGACAGGCGGGAAGATCAAAGGGGTCGGGCAGGGGCTGCTGACGGCCATTGCAACGGCTGATAAAGATGCATATTCCGGAATGGCTTTCACGATAGAGGATGTGATAAGCCCGAAGATTCCGGAGAACCTCTGTTTTGGGATTGGACAGGTGGGCGCGGTTGTTTTCACTGTTCAGCCGGGCATGAAAAAGACTTTTTCTGTAGCTGTCTGCTTCTACCGCGGCGGGATTGCGACAAGCGGAATGGATGCCAGTTATCTCTATACCGGATATTTCAAGAACATAGAGGAAGTTGCGAGTTTCGCACTTCAGAACTTTGCCGGATACAGGAAAACCGCGAATCTCGCAGATGCAATGGTCGAGAAATCCAAACTTTCAGACGATCAGAAGTTCATGCTGTCCCATGCCATCAGGAGCTATTATGGCGCAACCCAGCTGCTTGAATGCAAAGGCAGGCCTGTCTGGATTGTCAACGAGGGCGAATACAGGATGATGAACACCTTTGATCTTACTGTGGACCAGCTTTTCTTTGAGATGAAGATGAATCCGTGGACCGTGAGGAATGTTCTCGACCTCTATGTTTCCAGATACAGCTATTCCGATAAGGTGAAATTTCCAGGAGAATCGAAATTATATCCCGGCGGGATCAGTTTCACTCATGACATGGGGATCAATAATAATTTTTCCAGGCCTGGATATTCATCATACGAGCTTTTCGGCTTGGACGGGTGTTTCTCGCATATGACGCACGAGCAGCTTGTCAACTGGATCCTCTGCGGGGCTGTCTACTTCAACGGGGCAAAGGATGGGAAATGGATGAAGAAGAACATTGCGGTATTTGAGAAATGCCTCACAAGCCTCTTGAACCGCGACAACCCTGATCCTGAAAAGAGAAATGGCATCATGGCGCTAGACAGCAACAGGACAATCGACGGGTCCGAGATTACCACCTATGACAGTCTTGATGTCTCGCTCGGGCAGTCCAGGAACAACCTGTATCTGGCTGTGAAATCATGGGCTTCATATATAGCATTGGAAAAGATATTCGCCTCCGCAGGCAATGGGAAGCTTGCGAATATCGCAGGACGGCAGGCTGAACTCTGCGCGAAGACGATTGCATCAAAGCAGACCGGGAAAGGATATGTTCCGGCCGTCTTCGAGAAGGGGAACGATTCAAAGATAATCCCGGGAATTGAAGGGCTGGTATTTCCACTTTTCACAGGATGTCCGGAAGCTTTGAATGAGAACGGGAAATATTCTGCACTTATGAAAGTGCTGAAGGAGCATATCCAGGCGGTTCTTGCGCCCGGGATCTGCCTTTGCGACGACGGAGGCTGGAAGCTTTCATCGACAAGCAGCAATACCTGGCTCAGCAAGAACTACCTTTGCCAGTTCATCTACAGGAAGGTATTCGGATTCAAATGGGGCAGATCAGGTGCAAGGGCCGATGCTGCGCACATAACATGGCTGGTGAACAGCGAGTCTGGATACTGGGCCTGGAGCGACCAGATAATCAACGGTGTCGCTAAGGGCAGTAAATACTATCCACGAGGCGTCACCGCCATACTCTGGCTTGAAGAGTAATCTATGCGGCAAGTTCTTGAATTCCCCGGAATTTGACCTATTTTTAGGACTTGTAAAAAACAATTACCCGATCGGTGAAAAATGCGTTGCCCCCACTGCAGTTGCCTTGACGATAAAGTTGTTGATTCCCGTATAACCAGGGAAGGCGAAGGTGTCCGCAGGAGGCGTGAATGTCTCAAATGCCAGCACCGTTTCACCACATATGAGACAATTATCCACGCCGAGCTTAAAGTTGTGAAGAAAAAGGGCAGCATCAGGGAGGATTTCGAGAGGGACAAGCTCCGTTCCGGAATAGCGAAGGCCTGTGAGAAGAGGCCGGTGAACCCGGAGGATGTCGACAGGGTGGTTGACAACATAGTGTCCAGCATTGAAAAGGATTTCGATCGGGAAATCTCAAGCGCTGAAATAGGTAAGAGGGTCATGGACGCCCTCAAGGAGCTTGATGAAGTGGCATATGTCAGATTCGCCTCAGTCTACCGCCGTTTCAAGGATGTGGAGCAGTTCGTAACAGAAGTCAGGAAGTTGGATCAGAAATGATACAGTTATCAAGTTCGGCTGTAATTGTTGTCTGCGAGGACGGAACGCGCAGAAGCTTCGAGTTCGATGAACTTCAGTCGCGCATATACAAGAGCTGCATTTCCTGCGGGATAAATGACAGCATTCTTGCCGAAGATATTACGCTTTCGGTGGAATACATCCTGAAGAAGATCTCGTCTGGAGATCAGATTTTCGCCATCTCCGAGATAAACAGTTTTGTGGTGAGGATGCTTGAGGATGCCGGTTATCCGGAGATAGCCAGGAATTTCATCAGGCAGAATAAAATCCAGAGAATAGACATAAAGCCGGATCTTGCCTTTGTTTCAGGAATTGTCTATAAGCATCTTGCGGTCGATGGTGGGGAACTCGAAGCAATAGTTGGTAAAGTTCTTGCATCCTGCGACATCCTCAAGATAGATAAAAGTTCGCCTTCGCTCATAATCGAACTTGCCCGATATTACAGGGAGAGGAATTTCGAATTCAAAACCTCTGAATTCAATATGCCCCTAGTCAAGTCGGGAAGTCCATGGTGCGTCAAGACCGATGAAATAGTATTTTCACTTTCCCTTGATTCAAGGGTGCTCACTTCGGCAAACATACTATCGGTTAAAAATGTCAGCCGGCTTTTTCCGGCGGTTAAGATTGACCTCAGCCTTTTTGAGGCCGCGCGTTTCTATTCCCTTGAGAATCCGCTGACCGAACTTGCCTTGCTCCCCTGTTTCAGGGCTTGTGCGACGGGGATAAACGAAATTTCGGATGTTTCGGGAAAACTTTATGGAGCCTTCCTTGCCGAAAACGGTTTTACATGGCAAGAAGCTGGTCTTCCTGTTTTCCTCAGGATCTGTGATGCCGCGGCCTTTTCGGATGCATATCTTGACATCAAGTGGCCTGAATCCGGAAAATGCCTGAATGACATGGGGGCGCTGCTCGTCTCAATGGTTGACCGGGAGATTTCAATAAGAAGCCTTAATTAACAATTAAAATTTGTTTAAAATTTGGATTATTGTCGATTGCGGTAATATATTCCTTGGATGAATTAAAGGACGGACTTGAAATATGGCAGATCCTGTTTCACAAACCCCCTCTGCTGAATTCGGTGGAGTGGTCATTAAAGTTGCGAGCGGTTCAATGAAGGGGACTGAATTCCCTGTGAAGGCTCCTACGATATCCATGGGTCGTTCTCCCGAGGCGGATTTTCAAGTTCATGACACCCTCATATCAAGGGTCCACTGCAGGCTCACATATGATGGCGAGAACTGGTATGTCGAGGATTTGAACAGCACCAATGGGACATGGATGGTGGGCCAGAAGGTCAACAAAAAGGTCATGCTCCCGCTCAGGACTTCCGTCAGGATAGGAAACACAATATTCGAGCTTTACAATACACATGCGGCCCGCGATGAAACGCAGTCATTTACGATACCTTTTGTCTCCTACAGGATTCAGCCCGAAACTCTGACCTCATCTTCCGGCGTTGAGAAGCAGAGGCTTCCTGTCCAGGTTGATCCGATGAGGATCGCCAGAGAGGAGAACAAGCGTCTTTCAGGAATATATAAATTCCAGAACCTGATTGCGGCAATCTTCAATGAAGCCGAACTTTGTCCTAAAATACTCAGTGCCATCAGCACGATAATGCATTCCGACAAGTCGTATCTTCTGGTTTATGATCTTGCCACCGGATCATTTGAACCTGTTGCGGCAAGGTGCAAGGAAGCCCCCATGTCACCGATCGACCCGTCAGGGATCAGGAAAGTCATTGTGGATTTTGTGAAGGAAAACAGGGAGGCGGTCCTATCGTCTGATGCCATGCAGGACAGGCTCAGGGTAAAGGTTGCCGGTGCACCTAACATTGTTGAATGCACAATGTGCGTCCCGATGCTCGGGAAACAGCAGCTCAACGGAATGATTTATCTTAACATCTCAAGTGCTAAGGAGCCGTATACCGAGGATGACCTCAAGCTTCTCACCGTAATAGGGCATACCGCCGGCATGGCCCTCGAAAACAGCAGGCTTATTGATTTCAACCTCAGGAATGAAAGGCTCGTGGCCACAGGTACAACTGCTGCGCATCTTTCTCATTACATTAAAAACATCCTTGCGGGTCTTGACGGAAGTCTCAATCTTCTCAAGATGGGAATTGATGAAAAAGATTTCGGGCTTGCAAACGAATCGCTCCACATTCTTGCGAAGAATCACAGGCGCCTCGGCAATTTGGTGCTGGACCTGCTCAATCTCACCAGCGAACAGAAACTCAATATGAAGATCCAGGACATAAAAACAATACTAGAGGATGTAAACGAACTTCTGGCACCACAGCTCAAGCAGGACGGGATAACTCTGACATTCACGCCGGATTCAATGAAGCTTCCACTTTTCGCCGAGATAGATGCAAAAGGTATCCACAGGGTGCTCCTGAATCTTATTCTGAACGCGGAACACGCCATTCAGGAGAAAAGGGAGACACTTGACCAGAAGGATATGGGTGAGATAATTGTCGATGCATCGTTCACCAACGACAGGGAGTCAATCGTTTTTACGGTTACCGACGACGGGATGGGGATGAAGCCTGAAAGCGTTGACAAGATATTTGATCTCTTCGTTTCTTCCAAAGGGGCTGGAGGCACCGGGCTCGGCCTTACAGTTTCCAAGAGAATCATTGACGGGCATGGCGGCACAATCTTTGCGACCAGCGAAGAGGGGAAGGGCTGCGTCATGACCTTCACAATGCCGGTCAGCCACAATGGAATCAGCACATCGACGCGTGCCATTAGCAGAAACATCTTCAAATCGTCCTAGAGGCCTTTTAGATTTAGAAACTAGGTCTTAGAATTCTTTCCTGAGATGCGAGGGCTGGATGTCCAATTCCTCTCGGTATTTGGCTACCGTGCGACGGGCCACTTTCAAGCCGTCTGCCAGGAGCATCTCAGCGATTTGCTTGTCGGAAAGAGGTTTGGAGGTGTCCTCATTTGAGATGAAGTCCTTTATCTTCTCCATAATGCTTCTGTTTGAAAGCACTTCTCCGTCATCAGACCTGAAACCGGTGGAGAAGAAATATTTGAATTCAAGGAGGCCGTTCGGCGTCTGCATGTATTTGTTGGCGATGGCTCGGCTGACGGTTGTCTCATGGATGTCCAGTTTGTCTGCGACCTGCTGCATTGTGAGCGGTCTTAGGAGCTCCACGCCTTTTTCGAAAAAGTCGAACTGGCTGTCTACAATGACTTCGGCAATGCTTTTGATGGTGCTTTGCCGCTGTGAAAGGCTTTTTATCAGGGCTTTTCCCTGGAGCAGTTTCCCCTTTATGTAGTTCTTGGTTTCCTCGGAAGTGTTCGGATCTTCGAGAAGCTTCAGGTAGAACTGCGAAATACGCAGTTTGGGAAAGCTGTCTGATTTTGAAATGACGACATATTTATCACCTCTCTTCTCCACTGTCACTTCCGGCAAAACGAAAATCGGATTGTTCGGAGCCAGTGCAAGGCCAGGATATGGGTTTAGTGCGCGTATCTGCTCGATAAGCTCATTGAGTTTCTGCATTGAGATTTTCATTTTCCGTGCAACCTGCGGAAGCTTGTTCTGTCCGAGTTCCTTCAAGTGGCTTCTGACAAGCTCCGCCGCCATTGATTTTGATTTATCCCTGGCTTTAAGCTGCAGAAGAAGGCATTCCCGCAGATCTCTTGCGGCGATGCCGGGCGGGTCAAAACCATGTACGAGTTCGAGTATTTTCTCCATTTCATGGACAGTTACATTTCCGGCGGTTGCAAGGTCTGCGAGATGGCTTCTGAGATAGCCCTGTTCATCGACGCTGCCTATGATCAGTTCTGCAAGTTCCCTTGTCTTGTCGTCGACACCGGCCAGTTTCAGCTGGTCGAGGAGCTGTTCCTGAAGGGACGGTTCTTCGGTGAGTGATTCGAAAAAATGATGGCGTTTTTCGTCATCTTCATCAGTATATTTCTTTCCCGCGCTGGACGGGGCAAGGAAATTCTGCCATGAATCTGAAAGCTGAAGCAGCTCCGATATTTCCTGGTTTGATTTGTCGGCGTCATCCCGTGTCCGGTTCTCATCCAGGTCGTTCTCAGCGGAAGATGAATCTGTGAGGACATCGCCGGCAAGTTCCTCCCCTCCGGGTTTCTCCTGCTCAAGGATGGGATTTTCCTGAAGTTCCTGGCTGACTTTCATCTGGAGTTCAAGCAGGGGTGCAACAAGAATTTCCAGAGACTGGATCTGCTGGGGCGCCAGTATCTGTTCCTGTTTCAACTGCTGTGATTGAACTAATCCCTGATTAGCCATGGATAAAAACCTATAACCTGTTATTTTACGTTTTAAATTTTAAAACAATTGTTTCCTTAATATAGTCATAATTTTCGATTTTAGCTAAAGGGAACCCTAAAAGGATTAAAAACGGCAGGAAAATTTATGCGTTTGGGAATAACTGTACTTGGAAGCGGGAGCAAGGGGAATGCAATCCTCCTTCACACTGAAGAGGGGGCCGTCCTGGTGGATGCCGGTTTCAGTAGAAAGGAACTTATTGCGAGGATCGCAAGCTGCGGTCTGAATCCAGGAACGATAAAAGCCCTGCTTATAAGCCACGAACACGGGGATCATGTTAACGGGGCAAGGCTTTTCTCTGATGATTACAACATCCCGACTTATCTGACCTCTGGAACCGGACGTTTCCTCGAAGCCCTGGGGAAGCTGGGGAAAAAAAGAGTTTTTTTTGAAACTGGTTCGATCTTCGAGGTTAAACCGTTCAATATAAGGCCTTTTTCTGTACCCCATGATGCGGAGGATCCGGTGGGATTCGTAATTTCCGTTGATACGATAAAGGTCGGAATTGCCACCGACCTGGGCCATATAAACCCGTTATGCATACAGCGGTTGAGGGATTGCGATGCACTTATCCTTGAATGCAACCATGATGTCGAGATGCAGCGAAATTCTGAAAGAAGCCTCAGACTGAAAAGCCGAGTGCTTGGAAAACGCGGACATTTGAGCAACGACGATGCCATGAATGCGCTTGATTCACTTGTCACTGAAAAAACAAAATATATTTTCCTTGTCCATCTGAGCAGCGATTGCAATGAACATTCTCTGGTGCAGGAGCTTGGAATCAAGAAACTTACGGATATCAAGCGCCAGGACATAATGCTTAAGATCGTTTCACAGGATAAGCCTTCGGAGACAATTTGGATTTTCTGATTAAAAAAAACTGCATTAAGTGCTAGATTTAGTATGTTTATTTTTTTATAGTTGCCTCTATGTTAAATTCATTTACAAATTTGATGAAAGTCTGAGAAATGCCTGAAGAAATAAAAAATAATGACCAGAGAATCACCGTTAAGTCTATTCCAACGCATACGGTTCCAACCGTTGAATCCCATCATGCCGGTTCCACCGAGCAGAGGAAAATAAAAACAAACAGGATTCCAAAACCGGCTCCGAGGGAAGCGGGAAAGACCATTTCCGCCACGGCAGAAGAGCCAATTTCTTCAGAAACTATTTCCCTTAAAAGATGTACTATCCCTGCGATTGAGCCTGTCGTTCCAGAAAAGCGCTCGCTTAAAATAACTTGCTACCACTGTGTGCAGAAGCTGGACCTCACCGACATGGTGCCTTTCGAGAAAGTGAGATGCCCCTCCTGCAATGTTGAAATAATAATACCCAAATGGTTTGACAACTATCTGCTTGAAGAGTCAGGCGGAGTCGGCGGGATGGCCGTCGTATACAGGGCTCTTGACCTCACCCTTGACCGGGAAGTCGCCATTAAAGTCCTCAATCCCGATGTTGCAAGCCATAATGAAAGATGCCATCTCTTCCTTCATGAGGCGCGGACGGCCGCAACCATCAACCATTACGCTGTCCTTCCGATATATACTTGCGGAGATTTCGAAAATCAGCCTTATATTGTCATGCAGTACATGGACGGTGGCTCCCTGGACAAAAAACTCGAGGAGAGCAAGGAGCCTCTTCCCGTAAATGACGTTGTCAAGTGGATAAGGGACATAGCCGAAGGGCTCGACAACGCCAGAAGGCATGGAATCATACACCATGACATAAAGCCCGCCAACATCATGATGGACAAGGACGGGAATGTGAAAATCGGGGACTTCGGCATTTCGCAGGCGCTCCGGGACTCCCGTTCGGAATCAATAGCCAAGATAACCAAATCCTGGGCCAGCCCTTACTATGTGAGCCCTGAAAAAGTGCTCTACGGCAAGGAAGATCACATGGGCGATATTTACAGCTTGGGCGTTTCATTCTATCAGCTCCTGACTGGACATACTCCTTTTGAATCAGATGATCTCGACAAGCTTGTCAGAATGAGGACGGAAATAGATCCGCCGCCTCCCAAGAAGTATCGTCCGGACATTCCGCAGTCGATTTCAGATCTGGTCATGAGGATGCTTGGCCGGAATCCTGACTCGAGACCCACGTACAGGGACATTATCAATGCTCTGAACACCTACATGAAAGAGAATGAAAAAAAGAAAAGCTTGACTGAAAAGAAGGTGAAAACGTCTAAAAAAGGCGCCGGTATTGTAGGTCTTGTCTCTAAAGGGCGGAAGCTTTCGGCCGGAAGCAAATCCAGTTATTCCACTAGCGCCCCAAGTGGGAATATGCTTAAAACTGTTATTGTCCAGATTGTATGTTCAGCCATAATCATCTTGACTGCATATTTGCTATGGCAACATGGTGTGTTTGACAAATTTCTCTACAAAGGCGGGAAGCTACCGCCTGATATGGTCGCAGATGCCACTGGCATGTTCAGGGCCGGCGACTGCATACAGGCTGGAAAAATGGCTGAGAAAGTTCTTGATGACGGTACTGCCAAGATCGCCGCAAGGAAACAGGCGGCTGTCCAGATGGCCTTTTCAAAATATCTTTCAAACGATCCTGATGCGAAAACGTCATGTGCCGGGATCTATGAGAAACTTATTGCTGCCAATGTTCCGGAAGATGATTTCCATCTTGAAATCCTCAGATATCTTGGTGGCAGTTCAAATTCTACCAAGGCGCTGGATGAACGGGTTGAAATTGAAGGCAATAAATATTTCGCTGTGCTGGCGGCCCATGCTGTTTGCATAAGAGGCGTTTATGAAAAGGCCTCGGGAGTTCAAATCATGAATTACTCCAACAAATACCTGAGTCTTGTTTCCAATCTACCGCCTGAGGAATTCTGGGGTGATGCGTGGAGGAAGAGGGTTCCACTGTGGAAGGATTGGACTGAGTTTGGAAAGGGGGACCCTTTGAAGCTTGAAAAGATCATTGCCGATTATAAGATGGAGATCAAGGAGGGCAAATCCGAAGTTAAGCCGCAGGCGAAAACCTCCCCCAGCACGGAGCCAGTGAAAAACAGGGAAACAGTGAAGCCGAATAAACAGGCGCCTGCTCTTGCTTCCCCGCCTTTGAGCCGAGATCCCGTGAAAGCCGCTGAAAAATCCCAAGTAGCATCTGAGCTTGATTCCCCGGATGTAGCTGTCCCCTCCGCCCCACTCAGGTCAACTATGGATGAAGGCAAAGCTTTTGTTGTCACCGAGGAAATGAAGAGGCTTAATCTAGATCAGCTTAATGCGACCTGGCTTAAAGCCCATCGTGATTTTGCATCCGGAAGACCGCGTCCGGCGGATTATGATTTCAGACAAGACGCATTCACAGCCTACCAGGGCACCATTCCGGAGGATAAAAGAATCCCCGAGGAGAAACGATTCAAGCAGGCGAGCGGCGTCAAGAATTATATAGTCATGCTTATGGAGAGGAATCCCTATGATAAACCCTTGAAAATAAAAGGTGGAAGGACAGTCTCCGGCTCCATCATGCTAAATCCGAAGTTCATTTCAATCCGTGGAAAATCAGGCAAACATGAACGCTTCGGCTGGGATACTATTCCAGTGGATCAGATAGCAAGTATGCTTGAACATTTCGCAAACCTCAGGTTGAGGGCGAGCGGAGGTGCAACTGTTTCAAAGGAGCAGCAGAGATTGGAAGTTGCTGAAGACCTTCTGCGCATAGGGGTTTTCTGTGACTGGTACGGTGATTATGAATCCGCTGTGAAATACGTGCAGAAGGCCGTTGAAACAGATCCGAAAATAGCGGACAGTGTCAGGAAATATATGCTGCAATAATAACCCTTAGATATCGGCCAGAGCTATTCTGTGAGAATCGGGTCGAAGCTGTTGACGGATTAATTCCTGAATTGCTTAATAATTTACTGTTTATAGTATTATTCCTACCGCTCTTACAGGTGAGCCATCGGAATCATTTAGTCTTAAGGGTAAACATGAGAACATAAACTGAGTATCGACTAGTTTCTCTAAATTACATAAGTTTTCAATGATTATCATGTCCCTTCCTAAAACTATTCTATGGTTTTCCATTTCTATATCTCCAACTGGATCTATGGAAATGCAGTCAAGCCCAACTCCCTTTAGATGAAAGCTGCATAGCCATTTTAAAGCATCTTCTGATAAAAGAGGAAAACCAGAGAAGTACTCAACTCCACCCCACTTATTGTTCCAGCCTGTATTGAAAAGAATAAAATCAGATGCTTCAATCTTATCTGAATATGATTCTATATCATGTTTCTCAATAATAGGTGATTTGACGTTTAATAGATCAATGACGATTCCTTTCCCTATGAACTTATCAACACTAAACTGATCTAATGTATGTTTTCCTGGTAATATATGGCCGGGAGAATCTATATGTGTTCCTGTATGAGAATAAAAGGTCATGCACTTCTCAGCGAATCCTTCCTTATCAATTGTTGTCGCATCAATAATTATTGGCTTTTCTGTTCCTGGATAAACTGGCATAGCCGTAGATATAATTTGAGTAAGATCAATTATCTTCATGATAATTCCTTCAATAGATTTCATTGACTGCGTCTAAAATATTGAATACTATTGATTTGCATGATAAGTGAACGGGGGTTTCTCTGTTGAGGGCGAGGGGGCGCTCTCATTCCACTTCCATCAGCCAGCCGTGCCTGTCTGGAACTTCGCCGTACTGGATCCGGGTCAATTCATCATAGAGTTTTTTCAGGACTGGGCCGCATTTTTCACTGTCGTATTCGAACGTCTTATCACCATAGACAATGCGCCCAATTGGGGTTATGACAACTGCTGTGCCGCATGCGCCTATTTCTGCGAAATTCGCAATTTCATCGAATGCTATCTGGCGTCGTTCTACGGGTATGCCCATGTCTTCGGCAATCTGCATTAGGGACTTGTTCGTAATGCTCGGGAGTATCGATCTCGAATTCGGGGTCACATATTTCCCATCTTTGGTTATACCTACGAAATTGCTGGTTCCGAACTCATCAACATATTGTTTTGACTTTGAGTCAAGATAAAGGACTATGGGGAAACCCATTTTCTTGGCGACAAGCTGGGCATGGAGTCCGGACGCATAGTTCCCGCCCATTTTGATATGTCCCGTTCCCATAGGTGCGGCCCTGTCGTAATCATCCATGATGACGGCGTCAACAGGTTTTATGTTGCCCTTGTAATAGGCGCCGACTGGAATCGCCAGCACAAGGAAGTCATACTGGTCTCCTGGTGCAACTCCTATTTTTGGGCCGGTGCCTATAAGAAGCGGCCTTAAATACATCGAGCCGCCGGTGCCGTACGGGGGAACAAAATCAATGTTTTCACTTACAGCTTTTTTGACAGCCTTCATGAAGATGGATTCGGGAACTGGCTGGCAGTGAATGTAATTCGCAGTGGTGTTCATCCTTTTCAGATTCTCTTCCGCTCTGAAAATCCTGACTTTGCCGTCTTTGCCGCGGAACGCCTTAAGCCCTTCAAAACAGGCTTGCCCATAGTGAAGGCATGTTGCCGCCACATTCATTGTTATCGTGTCTTTTTTATGGGTGCTTACCCTTCCCCACTTTCCGTCCTTATAGGTTGCACGGATATGGCAGTTAGTCTTGATATATTCGAACCCGAGCTTATTCCAGTCAAGGTTTTGCATAGGTGTTTTTCTCTCTTGTTGATTTTAGAAATATTAGATTTGTTTTATTTAAGGGAACCTCTAAAAATTGGCATATGGCGCGAGACAGGAGATTATGGAGATA
>CAZION010000185.1:0-13159 GCA_964540865.1 uncultured Victivallis sp. | reverse complement strand
GACAAAGAGACTCATAGAAGTGCGGGAACTTGTTACCGCCTTGTTTCGCGAAATTTATTTCGCGGCATGTAGATGGAACGGAATAAATTCCGTCGTTAAAGGCGGCAATAAATGGCCGCCCTGCGACAGGCTCAGGGCAAGCACTCCAAGTGCGAATTTCGCAATTCGCAAAAGATGAAGATTCGAATATTGATATTCATAAACTTTGAAATTCCTATACGTTGAGGTAACTCGGGATAGTATCCCGAGCTACTTTCTGTAAAATATTTTATGATCTTCAAAATGTTTTTCCGCAAAAACAGGGGAAATTGAAATGCTGGACAGGGGAAAACTGAAAAAAAGCCTCAAGCTCAATATCAAATGGTTCGAAAAATCAGGTGTCATGGATCCACCGGACGGTTCATGGGGTGTCGGAGAACGAGTCCTGCTTACAAAAGACAATGACGCACTCGAAAAAACATATCATGAATTTCCGGCAAACACCAGACATGGTGATTTCAGCATCAGCGAACATCGCAGACCGGACTGCTGTTTTGAAACGGCACTCATGTACTTGCTGGCATCCGAAGTTTTCGGAGAAATAAAATACCGCAGAACCGCAGAAAACATCCTCACTTACCTATATTGTCGGAGCGGCATGAGGAACACGAACAGCGAACCGCATCCCATTGGTGTATGGCGCTGGTCAAATGAACGCTGGCGTACGGAGATATATTTCGACGACAACGCATGGAACTGTG
This sequence comes from uncultured Victivallis sp., assembly GCA_964540865.1. Lineage (GTDB taxonomy): Bacteria > Verrucomicrobiota > Lentisphaeria > Victivallales > GWF2-50-93 > GWF2-50-93. The sequence continues at coordinate 12,419 of CAZION010000185.1, read as the reverse complement.
TGATCCCGTTGATAATTGCGAAACTCGCACCTGACCTGGGTGCGAAATTCGACATGGTGAAAACCTCGCTTCAAGTGGCATGTGCAATGGAGGAAGCGTTCTCATGTCAGTTCCCGGAGATAGAGGTCAAGGACGGCAGATATGTATGGCTGGGTGATTTGAAAAGTCCGCACTGGGGCTCCCTCGCCTGCATGGCGTTCGCCTTTGCATACAGGGAGACCAGCGAGGCGAAATACTCAAACGCCATTCTGAAATACAATGAATACCTTGATGCGAACAAGGACAGCTTCACCACAAGCGAACATGCCTACATCGTCATTGGTCAGTCGATATCCGCAGCATTCCTTAAAAATAAATCAATAGAAGCAACAGCCCTGGAATCCGCTGACAGGCTTCTCTCGAAACAGGGTGCGCGCACCGGCAACATCCCGAGCGAGTGGGGGAAAGAGGCCCCGGTAGGAGAACACCTGGTTGATACAATCTACACCCAGAACTGGGCACTGCTCGGACTGCATACGCTTTGCGCTTCGACCCCGAACGAGAAATACAGGACCGCCCTTGAAAAGGCGATGGGGCTTCTTTTGAAGATCCAGGACAAGTCTCCGGAAAAACATCTTCATGGCTGCTGGCGCGGAATGTATGATCTCAAAACAAAGAGCTGGGGCGGCGGCGACCGCTTCGAAGGGGGAGCCAACAGCATATACTCAGGATGGACAAACGCTCCTATTTCAATTGTCACGGCATTCGAGCTTCTAGGCAAGTCTCTCATTGGAACCTGTAATGCCGGAAGATAATACTAACGCCGCAAGTACATATTGGAATCTTGATTGCAGAAGGCGTATAATTCTATTTTGGATATTATTCAATTCCCTGGCTTGGATAAGCCCTGGGCAATATTGTTGCATTCGGAAAGGACTTTCCCACCTATGGCACCGGTCGATTTCTCTACAATAAAACATTGTTCCGTTATATTGCCCTTAAGGTCAAGGATAAATCCATGTCCGACAGAGGCGCTGAACGAATTTCCATCCCATTCCACATAATCGGAATATCCCAACTCATTCAGCGCATCCTGAACTAGCTTCCTTACTTCCGAGGCATTGCCCCTTCCGTGTTTATGAATTAATTCCGACATTACAAATGAGGTAGCCTTTATTTATTTTGGACAGCTTCAGCGGTAGCTTTACCTGGACAGATTCGCGGCATAATCCATAAACTTCTTTTTATTAACCTGAGACATTTTCGTATATTGTTCGAAAATCCTTATAAGCTCACGGCCTTTTTTAGTATCAATATATTTGCCGATAGCCTTTACTTCGGGATTAACCTTGTACTTGTCTATGTCAATTCCATTTTTGCCGGCGATTTCAAGGAGTTTCTTCTTTGCATCGGCGCTCGGATTTCTCGTTCCGTTCTGCCAGTTTGAAATAGACTGCTGAGATACCTTGAGCATACCAGACAAATCTGTCTGAGACATGAAATTATCGTCCTGTATGTCATTAACCAACAAACTCCAGTCGACGTCTTTCATAAATGATACCTCCTGTTATTTGTGAATGTTAAAGTAATATAGCGGATTTAAAGTGGTAATCAATGGCGGAGAATCACCTTTTCTACAGGATTTTCAGGGGAACTGCCGGCCTGATGCTGGCGTAGTTGTTTGATAACACTATAAAGGGAACCTCTAAAAATTCGCATGTGGAGCGTTGCGGAAGATTTTTGATAGCTCAAAAAGAATTTCTGAACGGAGGCGTATCTGTAGATACGCCGAGAGAGGAATATTCTTTCTTGAGCCAAAAAGATTCGCAACCCGAAGGGAGACTGAATCTTATGAATTTCAGCGTTGTCGTAAAACTGCTTACATACCACTTCGGGTATGCTCGCAATTTTTCTCCTAGCTGCCTATTCATAATCTCCTGTCTCGCGCCATATGCCAATTTTTAGAGGTTCCCTAAAGAGACCGGCATTCACAAGTCCATGGATTACGTGTGTGACTACGCCTCAAATCCTGAAATATAAATTGAAAACTTACATCTCCAGTATACACTATTGCATAACAATAACTTGAAGGAGAATGCCATGAAAAGACTGGTTATTACAGTGATTGCGTTAGTATTTGCGCTGTCATCACAGGCTCAAGTCGGAAAGTTCCCTGGAGAAGTATCAAAGGAACTGGGAAACCCTGTAAAAGAACAGACCGAGAACGGAGTTTATTCACAGTCTTACGCCAGAAAAGGACTAATACTGAAGGTATCATACACTGATGGCAGAGCTTCAAAGATAGAGGCATCCAAGAGTGAAACAACGAAAGACTTAGTCAAGTTCGTAGTATTGTCAGATAAGGAAATAGAAGACATCCTGGTCATTAACGCGTCTGGAGCCAGGTGGTTGGAAAAGCCTGCCCAAACCGAAACTCAGACAAAAAGCTGGAATCGCGATGATGGCAAGGCTATGGCCGAGTATAATCCTATCAGCAAGCTGTTGACCGTTAAGGCTGGCTCATCCTCATCGAAGGCAACTAATTCTCCCGCCGCAGGTAATTCATCCGAGACAAAGGACTTTACCCCCTTCCAGTTTTCACTAGCACCTTCCGTTTCCAACTGGCCCAATAAGACCAATTGCCACGGATTGAAACTCGGAGTTATTTCGAGCAAGGGGTATGTCGCCGGACTTGAAATCCCCTTTTTCGCAGCTACAACAGCAAATGTCGACGGCGTCCAATTATCATTCGTTTGCATTTCCGAAGAGATACAGGGCTTCCAGGGTTCAATTGTCAATATCTCCAAGGAATTCAGTGGAGTACAATGCGGACTCGTCAACATCTTCAAGCCAACGGCAGACGGAGCCATTGGAGCTGAAGGAGCTCAGTTTGGTATCGTCAACCACGCAAAGAAAATGAATGGAGTCCAACTCGGCCTGGTCAATATTATTACAGACGGCATGATTCCGTTCATGCCTTTCATAAACTTCAACTTCCCGAAAGAGAAATAATCCGTTCTCCACAAAGGATAACATCAAGTTCAACGGAGCAGCGGCATGACTTTCTCCGAGGATTTAGGAGTTGACAGCTGGATGTTCTTCTCGTCCAGCAGTACGCTGTCACCCTTGTTTTGGCCATCAGCGTCAGGATCGTATCTGTATAGCGACACCGTGTCGAGGCCGCTCGTGGTCTGTGCCGGGGAAATTACCAGATAGGTCCGGTTGCTGAAGCCTTTTGGGGTTTGAGATTTGTTGGCCCAGGTTCCGGAATTGGCATATATTTTTGTCACGGGCCCAAGTTGGTCTTCTGCTGTAACGCTTTCCGACGCCGACAGAATTTCATTGTTGTATTTGTTATAGCCCTTGAGAAGCGCCATGTGCGTGTGTCCGAAAATAACTATTTCGGCGCGTTTCGGAACAAAATATTGCTGCTGGGCGGCGACCTCGAGGTTACCCCAGATCCAAACGCCGGCGCCGGCAAGAATGGCGGACACTTCATCCTCAGGGGAATATACCCCGTTCATCGCCTGGCGCTGGTTCCATCTGCCCGCGATATCGGCATTGAAATAAAGATCCCGGGCCTGGGCATATGTATATGGATTTGAATAGCCGTCAATTCCTGTGATAATCGCCGGAATATCTGGCTTGAGAGTGCCAAAAATCTGATATAGGACCACTTCCCAGGTCCCGTAGAAAAACGCATTGCCCCAGAAATCGTTTTTTACCGAAGCCATCCGTTTCCCACTGCTTATCATTTTTGTCGAATACATCCTTGAGACAAAGTAGCCGGGAGGCAAATGACTGCCCGTCTGGGTGAGTGGATCGGGGGCGTTGTAGAAATCATAGATGTGTCCATGCTCGATGCTTATCCCAGTTTCAGGGGAGTAAAGGCCTGTGCCCGAAATGCCCCCGGTGGCGTTGGACGTTCCCGCCCAGACAGCATTCGGGAAAATCTTCTTCATCGCAGTCTCACTCATCAGCATGTCGTGGTTGCCGGGAATATATACCAGTTTGATGAGTCCGCCGTCGGCGATAAGATTCAGCTTGTCTATTACAGGCTTCATAGTCGGAGCATTTGCGCAGGACTGGAAGAACTCGTCACTGGTCGTCACAGCCCCGGTGAAAGGTCTTACATTCACCGGCATCTCCCATTCGTCAAACAAATCGCCTGCGATTATCAGTTCCTTGATTTGGGCGTTGCTCGCGACATCGTCCAGGAAACTTTTGAATTCCGTAACGTTATCCGAGAACCAGTTGTAACCGTTATCGGTGGCGCGGGAATCACCGATGTGGATGTCGCTTACCACGACATATTTCGTCCTTTGAGCTGCACCTTCGGCATCTGCCGTAGGACTGAGCGGACAACGGCTGCTTGTGACAAAATAAAATGTCATAGTCTTGGAGACTTTGGTGTATTTCTTTATTCCATTCCTGCCGAGGGCGCTGACATAGCGCAGACCTTTCCGGATATCGACATAATACTTGCTGGACTCTTCCAGGCTGAAATTGTCGGAGAATCTTATCCACACTGTTTTTCCGGTGTTGTCCCCTGGGAACATTTCGACTGTGCAGCTTGCCAGCAGGGAGCTGGCGCTGTCACGCAGATCGATGCTTCCAGGAAGGCTATCCTTATCCAACTCGCTGGAGAATTGGATCAAGATATATCTGCTGTCGTATTGGATTTTCGTTCCACCGGTGACTACTTGAGCCGAAAACTCATCCTTGCTGCATATCTGGGTGAAAAAGTCTTCTCTCCCGTATGCTTGGATGCCGACGAAAACTCCAAGGATGCACAACAGAATCGAGACGCTGCATCTTTTCCTGTCCATATGTATTCCCCTTAAAAATGGGAGGCCAAGTCCAGAAAAGGTCAATGCTCTTAAAAAATGATTCATTTTTCCCTCCGACAATATTTTATATTTTCATACTGCTGGAAAGATAAACGGAGATGATGCGTAAGGCAAGTATGTCTGGATGAAAATCACAAACCGGAGTATTTCACCTAAGGGAGCCCATAATTCTAATCGGCAGCAGCGAGCTTATCACTTATAGCCCGTCCGGCTCAGACCTGCACGGCGGCGGCGACAGGATTATAATGGAAAGCCTATACCAAAGCATGGTGCACGGCACTGAACCGGAATGCAGCGGGGAAGAAGGCCTGGAAAGTTCAGTTACAGCCCTCGCAATAGACAGGGCAAGAGTGGAGGGCAAGGTATTTGACCTGGAGGAAGTCTGGACGCAGATGGATAGATAGGGCCAGTCCAGAGTGGCGCTAAGATAAGGTGTTTTTACGAGTTGCTCTAAAAAAGTAAAGTCATAGATGGACTAATCTCTCATTCCATCCTGTGTGCAACGGCGATTGCGGAATAGTCCTGAAGCTGTTTACCCAAGACCGAAGGGGTGATTTTGCAGACTTTTCCGGCGTCCGGCAGGACTTCATCATGGAATACGCTCTTCACTTTGTCAATCCATCTTTTCCCGAGATGGTTCGCCAGGCTTCCGAGAATGATGATGTCCGGATAAAGCATATCGGCTATAAGTGAGCAGGCCATTCCTACAGCGTGGGCGTTGATTTCTACTACCTGCAAAGCCTCGCAGTTGCCGGCTTCCGCAAGTTTCCCGATTTCCTCAGATGTAGGAGGTTTTGGCCACACATCCGGAAATTTCCAGGAGGCTATTTTCCCAAGGGACGCTCCGGCGCAGTATGATTCAAAGCTTCCAGCCTTTCCAAAGGCCACAGGACCTTCAGCCGCATATCTTGCATGACCTATTTCACAGTTGTGCCCGTGCGCACCATAGTAAATTTTCCCGTCAATTACAATACCTATTCCGAACCCTGTGCCGCAAGTGAGGTAGACAACGCTGTGCAGCCCTTTTGCAGAGCCCCAGTAATATTCGGCAAGAGTGCAGGCACCGGCGTCATGGTCAACATGCACCGGCAGCGAAAGTTTTTCCTCCAGAATCTTTTTCAGCGGAATATTGTCCCAGCCGGGAAGATTCGGAGGTGACTGAATGATGCCGTTCTTTGCGTCCAGGGGTCCGCCAATCGAAACACCTACCGATGAGATTTCAGGATATTTGACAATCATTTTCTCGGCATTGCCAATTATGCCGGCCAACATCTGTTCATGTCCGGATCTGGCGTATGACAGCCATTCAATCCTTTCGGGCAGATTGCCTGAAGAAGTTCCGATTATTGCTGCTGATTTCGTCCCTCCTATATCCAGGCCGAGATATGTCTTTATCTTTGTCATTTATGGTAAATCCTCGGTTTCAAGGTTGGCAATTCTGAGTTTCTCTGGGATCTCGGGCATTGCGCCATGACTAGCACAAACCAGACCGGCAATTCTGGACGCATGGCGCATGGCCTTTCCAGGCTGGAGCCCAAACAAAAGTCCGACAGTAAGTACGGCTGTGAATGAGTCGCCGCAACCAACGGTATCGACTTTCGGACCGAAATTGCAGGCGGAAAAAGCGGCGAAGGCCTGTCCATCACAGAATACACTGCCTTCCCCGCCTAGGGTCAGCACAGCATATTTCAGTCCATAGCGGCACATCAAGGCGCTGATTACAGATTCATCGCTGCCGTCAAAACCAAGCAATTCCGCCACAACCGGCAATTCCTCATCACTGATCTTCAACAGATTGCACTGCCGCAGCGAGGAATCAATAAGTTCCGCGCTGTAGAACTTCTGCCGCAGATTGACATCGAAAATCTTCAGACATTCTGGGCGGGTACGTGAAAGAAAACATCGAATCGTCGTCGCCGAAACGTCACCGCGCTGCGCCAAAGTTCCGAAACAGACCGCATCGGCTTCAGAAGCCAGGCGCTCCAAATGAGCAGAAAACGGAATGAAATCCCAGGCTACCGGAGCATGGATTGTATAGCTGGGCGTGCCGTTGGCGAGTTCGACCGTGACAGTGCCGGTTTTCCGTTGTGGCAACGTTGCAATATATTCCGTAGATTGCCCCTTGTTTCTGAGTTCGGCAATAATATCGCGCCCGTCTAAGTCATCACCTATCGCACTTACAGCATAGGCTTCCGCTCCCTGCATTGACGCATGGAAGGCGAAATTTGCCGGAGCACCGCCGATACGGCGGCCTTCCGGCAACAGATCCCAGAGCACTTCACCTATGCCAACAACAATAGGAGTTTTGATTTTCATATTGGCGGAAAGATAGCAAGAGGTGGAGCATAAATCAAGGGAACCAAGACAGGAAACGCCGTATATAGTTTTTCATTTAAATAAATTCCTCTTTGATTTTATTTAAATGAAAAACTATAGCTATCCGATTTTCATTATTTGGCAAACGCTATATTTTTACGCGAATTAATTAAAACAGAGAAATATATGAAAAAACAAAATACAGGAGAATGGAAAAATGTCCGATGAGAAGAAGGAGCCATGGCTCAATTACCTTGCAATCACAACAGTGATCCTCGCGGTGTTTGCGACACTTTCAACCTACAACGGCGGAAAATATTCCACGCGTTCAGTTGTCGATCAGAGCCAGGCCAGCGACCAGTGGAGCTACTACCAGGCAAAGAGCATCAAAGGCTACCTATATGAGATCCAGGCTGACAAACTTGAGCTAGATCTGAAAGCGATGCCTGAGGATTCGGCTGCCAAGGTGCAGGCTGACTTCAGGAAGAAGATCGACTCCTACAGGAGCAAAATACAGAGATACGAGGATGAAAAAAAGGAGATACAGGACAAGGCGAGATTTCTAGAGGCCGACCGCGACGACTGCAAGATCCACTCCAAATTCTTCGGCTACGCCATAGTCTTCCTCCAGATAGCAATACTCCTATGCGCCATTGCCGGATTCACAAAGCAGAAGTATCTCTGGTATGCCAGCATTATCCTAGGATTCATTGGTATCTACTGCTTCCTGCAGGGATTCTATGCAATGCCAGTCCCCATCCCCGGATTGCCGTCATGAAGACACCTGCTCCTATTGAATGCGCACGCCAGCCTTATAATGGCTTCCGTAGCGGCAGAGATGCTCGCCTCCCTGCAGGACACTTCAATTGAGTTGTAGTCTCCGCCATGGCACGGTATCCCTAGGAAAAATACGTTTTGCAGCTTCTCTGAATAAACATCCGACTCATCACAGTTTGAAACCGGATCCGGACAGTCTTCATGAAGCTCATATGACATGCCATTAAGTGCAACTTTGACGAATGTCTGCATTTCCGTAGACCTGCACTTCTCAATTACAATATCGCAACCGGTGATGGTTCCCGTCACATCTACTACGACTACTAGATCGTCTGGCGAGAGCGTCCGGAGGACTTCATATGCCCCCGCCATGTCCGTCTCCTCTCCATGGGTCAATTCGATGCGCAGATTCGGTAAATCCATCCTGCCGCTGAAATACGCATTCATCACAGCATGGACACCAACAAAATTGTCCATGTGCCCTATGCAGGTGTCCTGTACCCGTTTCAGGCGATGTGAACGGAATCCGGTGTCAGCATGGCAGGATACGACAAATTGCGGTTTTCTACTATGTGTTTTCATCTTTATTCCCATTAAATTTAAAAAAAAGGAATGTTCCTTTATAAGGCAGATGAACTGTGTAAATGGACCCTGCCCCATAATTTGCAATAAGATTTAAGACTGGGAGAAAAAGTGGTGCGCCTGGTAGGAGTTGAACCTACGACCTTGTGATTAAGAGTCACCTGCTCTACCAACTGAGCTACAAGCGCAAATAAAAAAACAGTATCAACCGTAAAAACCAATTCCAATATAAATATCAGGAAGGACGGGAATTAAAACCCGCATAATATTTGCTCACATATGCGTCTTGTCAAACAGATGAATACAAGAACATTCATTTATTTGAATATACCTGCTGTGTTTAATACGGATTTCATGGCGAAATACCCGGGAGCCGTGCTTTTTGATGGCGGTGTAGCGCTCAGATGGGCAATCTTGTGAGAGGAGATCTGCGGGGACATGTTCGCAAATCTGTTTCAAGACGTTAAATTAACAAAATGAAAACAAGGTTTTTATACGGCAGGGAAGAAATTGAATTGTCGATTCCGGACGATGCGATAGTTTATAATTCCATATTCCCTGAAAAAAAGGGAAATGATTCCGCCATCGTTCTTGAAGCTGTCAGAAAACCTGTCGGCTCCGAACCATTGTCCAAACTTCTCAGGAATCGCGGGAAAGGGAAAGTGGCGATCGCCGTTTCCGACATAACACGGCCGATCCCATACAGCCGATTCCTCCCTGAGCTTCTCCAGGAGATCGAGTCTGCGAACATCGCAAAAAAGGATATTGCAATCATTATCGCCACCGGCATGCACCGTCCAAGCACCTTTGAAGAACGAATCGAGATGTTCGGCAAAGACATACCCGGGAATTACATGATAATCGACCATGGAGCCGAATTGGAATCAGGATTGGCTGAACTTTCAGGTGAAAGCTGGTCGGGCAGCAAGGTTAAAATAAACAGGCATTTTGCTGAAGCCGGATTCAAAATCACCACAGGCCTTGTGGAACCGCATTTCATGGCGGGCTTCTCTGGCGGACGGAAAGCTGTGTGTCCCGGACTTTCCTCCCTTGAAACTGTAAGGAAATTCCACGGCTATGAATTCCTCTCCAACCCCCTAGCCTGCAACGGCAATCTGAAAGGCAATCCATGCCATTTGGAATCTCTTTCAGTTGCGAAACTCGCAAAAGTGGATTTCTCCCTGAATGTCATATTGAACAATGAACGCCAGCTAGTCAAAGCATTTGCAGGGGGGCTCGATGAAGCTCATTTGGCGGCCTGCAAATTTGTTTCCCTATGCAGCTGCCCGAAGGTTGGGGAGGAAGCCGATATCGCGCTCACCTCCTGCGGAGGCTATCCGCTTGACGCCACATTTTACCAGTGCGTAAAAGGTATTGTGTCCTGTCTGCCTGCCGTCAGAAAGAATGGAACGATAATTTCATTCGGCAGCTGCCTTGAAGGAGTCGGAAGCCAGGAATATCATGGAATCATGGAAAAGTACTCTGGAAGATGGAGGGAATTCTTAACGGACATCCAAGACGGTTCCGCTTTCATAAAAGACCAGTGGGAGATGCAGATGCATTGCAGGGCGCTTGAGAAAACCGGAGAGGAAAACCTTCATTTCATAACCGAAGGGCTGCCAAAAGAAACACTTGATAAACTTTCCGTGAACGGAACTTTGGCAAATAATAGGGATATCGCTGGGACTGCCCAGACGGTTCTCAACGGAATACTGGAAAAAGGGATGAAGGTTGCAGTTTTCCCCGAAGGTCCGTACTGCGCACCTGTTAAACATTAGGGAACCTTCTGCAATAAAAGCTTTTCAGTTTTGTGATTACATACGGAAAGCTTGATTTCTTGTATTGTTAAAGTATTTTAAATATATTAACATGATATGAGTTCTATACGCGTCCGGTTCAACTCGGTTTAACTTAAAAAATCTAAATAAGGAGAGCTGAAATGACCCTGTGCCCTATCGCAATCGCTGTTGGCTGCAAGAAATGTTTCCTGTTCGACATCTGCTTTGTTAAAACCATCATAGGAGACTACAAAAACGAAAAAGCTCAAGAAGATCAAAAGGATCAGGAAGGCAAAAAACAAAAATAGCTGAAAAGCAGTCGAACTAACAAGATGGAGTTAATTATGAAAACAAATGCAGGACTGTGGGTCGATCACAAAAAAGCCGTTATTGTTCTTCTCCTCGGCCAGATGGAGCAGGAGAAAATAATTGAATCGAATGTAGAAAAACAACTCAAGCGCTCTTCAAGCCTACCGCTAGGGAATTCATCCGATTCGCGCCAGATGCCTGCTGAAGATTCCCAGAAGAGAGAATACATTCGGCATATGAATATTTATTATGACGAAATTATAGCATTCATAAAAAACGCCGAATCCATATTCATATTCGGGCCCAGCGAGGCAAAACTGGAGCTGAAGAAGCGAATCGAGAAAAAAAGGCTCGGCAAGCGCATAGCCGGAGTCGAAGCAGCCGACAAGATGACCAATCCTCAAGTTGCAGTTAAAGTCAGAAAGTTCTTCCTGAAGAAGCAGCTCCCCTCCGTTTAGCGTCTACATCTCAAATGTTTTTCCCGGTAAATAAAGGATTTGTTTCCCGGGAAAAACATAATTCCATACTCCATTGTCCATTAATTAGGCGGCTAAAGCGCCGCAACTCTAGTCGTCGGTAGTCAGTCGTTAGTCGTCAGTTCTGAAACTGCCGTTGGAGTTCACGGCTTTAGCGTGTCTTTTTCTTTAAAACTCGGCCACTCGGAATCTATTGGAAACTTTGAAATTCCTATACGTTTAATTAGGCGACCAAGAGAATATCCAATATCCAAGCTAGGTTCCGATGGAAATTGGAAATTGAGTGTTCAATTCCCCTATCTGGAAATGTCCCTGTATTGTCGCGGAGACATCCCCGTGATGCGCCGGAACTGGCGTGAGAAATAGTTGCTGTCGGAGAATCCGGATTTATATGCTGTCTCGGTTATATTATGCTTGCCCTCCTGCAACAGCTCAGTTGCACGCCTGATGCGCAGCTGGATAAGATGTTCGAGGGGGGAAGTCTCAAACGTCTTTCTGAACATGCGAAGGAAATGACGTTCAGACATTGCCGCACGACGTGCCAATTCTTCAACAGACGACTGTCTCAAATAGTTTTCCTCCATCCAGGCAATCGCCTCGCTGAAACGCAGCAAACCGGCCATAGGGTTTTCAGATGATGTCGAGTAAAGCCTAGAGAGAAATACGATAAGGTCAAGTAAATAAGCTTGGCCCGCACATTCAAAACCTGGGGAGCGCAACTCCATTTCATGCCGCAACCTATGCACTTTTTCCAGGACTTCTTTCAGACGGGCGCCGTCCAAGCGCAGAAGGCTGCGGAATTCGCTGTTGCATCTGCGGGCAGGTTCAAGAACAAATAAGGCCTGATAGCCTGGCAAAGTCTTAAGTTTATCGAACGGGAAAGCAAGAAGTTCATGGCGGTACATCACGTTACAGAGCCGGAAATCACTGGTTGTATTCTGAAAACCGTGCTCCTGGTTCCCCTGAAGAACATATACGTCTCCGCTAGCAACACTATAGGCTTTCCTGTTTATGCAGTGTTCCGCTCGGCCGCTGAGGATGATTACCACTTCAATATAATCATGTGAATGCGACGGGAACCCTGAAACAAGATTGTGTACATTTATCTGGCAGAAATCTCCATCACGGGCAAAATGTGATTTGGCTGATATCCTATATGTCATGGCGGTATTGTACTAATATTTGTCGCTTTTGTCAAGGTTTTATAAGTATTACGCTATTATATTTCTAACCGTTATGAGTCGGTATCGGATAGATGATAACTTTAAAGGGAACCTCTAAAAATTCGCATATGGCGCGTTGCGGAAGATTTTTGAAAGCTCAAAAAGAATTTCTGAACGGAGGCGTATCGG
>CAZION010000184.1:0-13216 GCA_964540865.1 uncultured Victivallis sp. | reverse complement strand
AGGCAGAGCGCCAGCACCCCCGATTGATGTCATCTTATATGTCGGAAGCCGGTCTGACGGGCAATTGAAAAGCATTGCATTCTCATTCAGTTCCCAAAGCAGGCAGAACCAATATGGCACGCTATTCGTATTGGGGGTGCATAGACGGGCATCGTAATTGTCGGAATACATTGCAAGCGAAATCCCCAGTTGTTTCTGATTGCTGATACAGTTAATGCTCTGGGCGGTCCCACGCGCCTTTGAGAGGGCGGGCAGAAGCATTCCCGCCAGTATTGCGATGATCGCAATTACAATGAGGAGCTCTATGAGTGTGAACATATTGACAGCAAGTCGCTTGCAGCTTGCGTTGCATCCTGGTTCCTGTTGATTGCTTAGATTTTTTTCTTTCATTTCAACACCTTGCTTTAAAAGTTGTTTTTAATCTTTTAATTTCAACTTGCGGCACGAATCGCGTATCACAAGAGTTGGCTCAATAAGCATTTTAATCTTATCTGCAATAGAATTTTCTATGTTCCTTATCAATAATTCAGCTGCCGATTTGCCTATTTCATAAGCGGCTGACGATACCGTAGTCAGTGGCGGATCAATCACTTCGGAGAAAACTTCGTTGTCATAGCCGGCAACGGATATGTCTTCAGGAACTCTCAGCCCAGAATCCTTTATCGCCCTTACAACACCAACGGCTATCCTGTCGCAAAGCGCGAATATGGCAGTAGGCGGGTTTGCCGAACTTAGCAGTTCTTTTGTAGCTTCATAGCCTGAATCAAATCCGTAGAATTTTGATCTGCTTATAATGAGCGAATCATCAAGAGGAATACCGTTTTTCTTAAATGCCCGGGCATATCCTTCTTTCTTTTGTGCAATCCCCGCGTCTGAAGGCTGGTCAATTGTCACATGGGCGATACGGCGATGGCCTAGGCTTATCAGATACTCGGTTATCTTGAATGCTCCTGTTTCCGAACCGCTTTGAACAAAGGGCATGTCATCTATACTCGTCTGATGAAAACCGACATAAGGGATTCCGGCTCTTTTCAAATCTGTGATAAGTTTTCTGCCATTTTCCACCAGCTGGCTTATCAATATGCCCTCAACTCCGTAATTCTGGATTTTCCTGATGATTTCCTTCTGCTTGGTTTCATTCATGTGGGAGGTGAAAATTAGAATGCTGTATCCCTTGTCTTCCGCAATTTCCTCTATACCCTTCAAAGCTTTTGCATAAAAGGAATTTCCGAGATCCGGAATAACCACCCCCAGAATCTTTGTCTTGGCGCCGCAAAGGCATCTAGCTGATAAATTCGGCTCGTATTTGAGTTTTTTTGCAATTTTCAGTATATCCTGACGGGTCTTATCGTCTATGCGGGAGGAGGAAGTCAACGCACGGTGAACGGTTGACTTTGAATATCCGGTCTTTTTAGCTATTTCGAGTATTGTAATTCCCATATCCAGATTCTTTGTTTTTACCATTACCACATGGATATTATCAGCACTTGTGGGAACGTTCCCGCACACATTTTAACATATTCCGGAATCATTGTCAAGGTATTTCATGAAAATTCAGCAAAAAGAATCGGATGGGGTAGCGCATTAAGCAGACCGCTTAGTGTCTGTATTTCATAGTTCTATGTCTTTGGCGTAAGGAAAATCTAAATTCATAGTTCAGGAAGTCGGGATTCCGGATGAAAACAACTCTCAATTATTTTTTCTTGAATTCCACACAGTCGTCCATAGGATTGACGTTTTTTTTGCGAAGTTCGCATCTGGAGAGGAAGGGATGCGCCACGAAGTGTATGCAGTCGCGGCAGAAATGCTTTTCGTCTTCGGTGGATTCTATCTTTGGCCCCTCTTTCTTCTTTTCAGACAAGAGGTTTTCCAGGGAGGAAAATTTACTGTTGATATCAGAGGTTTTGGCCTTCTCGTCCTCAAGTTCTGCGATTTTCGCGGAACAGCAGGAGCATGAGAGGATGTCACCGACCTTGGTCCAGCCATCCATCATGGCTTTCTTGACCAGGAAGCATTCTTTTCCGCAGTGAGGGCACTTCAACTGTTGTCCGGGTTTCATGATATCTTCTCCAAATCAAAATTTCCGTTTAGCGGAAATTTTATAACCTATTTGTTTCTTCAAGAAAAACCAACGGGGATATTATCTTTATATTGAGATGTTTTCTTATCTTCAAAAGGTGTTTGCCTCCGGAAATTATATGGCTTGCCTCCAATGCTACAGCGCATTCGATAAGTTTATTGTCATCAGGATCATCCAGGAGGAGAGATACAGGATTGGTTGTGGACGTATTGTATTCCTGTATATGTGGATCTCCCCGCAATCATGTTCTTCGGGTTGCATAAGTAACTCGGGCTTTCCAGCCCGAGATTGTATTTGCCTTTCATATTGTTAAGCTCGGGCTGGAAAGCCCGAGTTACTAAAAATATAAATCGCGTTCGCCGGCATTCTTGATGTTGTTCAGGCGCTCGACAATCTTCTTCTTCTGGGGGCCGTCGCTGATTTTGCTCAGTTCTTCGGCAATGAGTCTTTCCCCGACCTTCTTTGTTTCGGGACTTGAGTAGTCAAGAAGATATTCCTCCAGGGTGAGCAGGGCGTTTGGCGTGCAGAATTTCTCGATGAAGCCGGGGATTGCGTACTCCATGAAGATCTGTCCGGTCCTTCCGGAACGGTAGCATGACGTGCAGAAGCTCGGCACATATCCGTTCTGCATGAGTTCGCGTAAAATCTCATCCATCGGACGCACATCGCCTATCTGAAACTGCTCCTTGTTGAGCTCCTGTCCTTCGGTTTTTTTTGTGTAACCGGCAAGTTCTATTTTGGTGCCTGCATCAATCTGCGAGACTCCGAATGCCATTACTTCGCGGCGGATCTCCGCCGTTTCACGCGCCGTGAGGATCATTCCTGTGTAAGGCACCGAGAGACGCAGGATTGCAACAAGGCGTTTGAAATCATAATCGCTGACAAAATATTTCGGGTCAAGCTCGACACCATGTGCAGGCCTGACTCTGGGGAAGCTAATGGTGTGCGGTCCGACACCGTAGGTTTTCTGGAGATGCTGCGAATGTGTGACAAGTCCGAGCACTTCGAACTTCCAGTCGTAAAGCCCGAACAACGCTCCGATCCCCATGTCATCGCAACCGGATTCGAAGGCCCGGCTCAGTCCGTCAAGTCTCCAGAGGTAATCCCCTTTGTGTGTGTGCGACGGATGCACTTTTGCGTAAGTCTCATGATGGTAGGTTTCCTGGAAAATCTGGTAAGTGCCGATTCCTGAGTCCTTGACTTTTTTAAAACCTTCGTGAGCCATCGGGGCGGCGTTAATGTTTACCCTGCGAATCTCACCGTGACCTTTTCTGACGGCATATACTGTCCTTACCGTTTCCGCAATGAAGTCAGGCGTGTAATTCGGATGTTCCCCGAATACGAGGATCAGCCGTTTATGCCCACTGTCTTCAAGCGCCTCGATCTGGGCGATGAGCTCTTCCTGGTTGAGTGTTTTCCTTACAGTTGTCCTGAGGCTTTTGCGGAATGCACAATAGGCGCATTCGTTAATGCAGTGGTTGCCGATGTAAAGCGGAGCGAAAATAACGATTCTATTGCCGTACACATCTTTCTTGAGCTGACGCGCTGCGTTGAAAATCTCTTCGACAAGATCTGGCGACTCTGCTGAAAGAAGAACCGCAGTCTCTTCTACGGCAAGAGGTTTCTTCTCCATGCTCTTGGCGATTATTTCACGGACTCTGGCCTTGTCTTCTTTTATGTTTTTGACAAGACTGTCTATCTTTGCGTCATCTATGAAGTCAGTACAATGTTTTGATAAATTTTTTATCATAAAAAATTTATTTGGCTTTCGATTTGTAATGGGTGTGCAGGAGTTCGTGTGACTTGTGTCCGAGCGGCGCATGCAGGAATTCCTTGTAAATCTGCGTTATAGCCGGGTTCTCATGGGATTTGCGCATTGGGCGTCCTTCGTCCTCCTTGTAGATCGCCTTCATTCTGGCCTTCCGGATCGCATCGGTTGTGAGTCTGGGCTGTCCGCCACCACCGATACAGCCGCCGGGGCAGCACATGACTTCAATGAAATGCCATCCGTGTTTATTGCCCGCAGCGACAAGGTCGCAGGCTTGTCTTGCGTTTGAGAGACCATGTGCGACTGCGACTTTCGCAGTGACGCCTTCAAGGAAGCTCCATTCAGGTTTGCACCCGGTCAATGTTACCGCTGTTTCCTTCAAACCCTTCAATCCCTGAACCGGTTTTACGTGGAGTTTGTCCATGGGCAATACTCTGCCGGTGACAATTTCATATACGGTTCTGAGAGCGGCTTCCATGACACCTCCTGTGTTCGCGAAGATGTCTGCGGCGCCAGTTGACATACCCATTGGGGCATCCTGCTCGCCGTCTTTGAGAGTTGCAAAATCTATGCCTGCCTCGGTAATCATCCTGCCGAGTTCGCGGGTGGTGAGGACATAGTCTACATCCTTGAATCCGGAAGAATTCATTTCATCTCGGTCGCATTCGAATTTCTTTGCTGTGCAGGGCATTATTGAAACGACAATTATTTTAGAGGGATCAATTCCCTCCTTTTCTGCAAAGTAAGTTTTCGCCAGAGCCCCGAACATCTGCTGTGGTGACTTGCAGGTTGAAAGGTTTGGAAGAAGAGTGGGATAGAAATATTCCATGAAATTTATCCAGCCCGGTGAACAGCTTGTAAACATGGGGAGGGATACTTCGCCTTTCTCAACAAGAGCCGTTTTAAGACGTGTGAGGAATTCGGTGCCTTCTTCAATGATTGTGAGATCTGCGGTGAAGTTAGTGTCGAAAACCTTTTTAAATCCAAGGCGTCTGAGGGCTGTCACCATTTTTCCGGTCACAAGGGTTCCGGGCTTCAGTCCGAAACATTCGCCGAGCGCAGCGCGGATTGCGGGAGCTGTCTGAACGATTACATATTTATCCGGATTGTCCAGTTCCTTCCAGACATCCTTGATGGAGTCTTTTTCATATATTGCGCCTACGGGGCATACGGCGGAGCACTGTCCACACTGTACGCAAATCGCTTCACCCAGGTTGTCGCCGGAACCAGCGCCAATGACAGTGTCAAAACCGCGGAGCCTTGGCGAGAGCGAGCCGACACCCTGAACGTCCTGACAGACGCCGATGCAGCGGCGGCAGAGAACGCATTTGTTCATGTCGCGTACCAGGGCAGGGGTCGACTTGTCAAGAGGGAGCTGTTCTTTTTCATATGGGAAGCGGACTTCCGTAATGCCCATGCTCTTGGCGAGGGTCTGGAGTTCGCAGTCGTTGTTCCTTGCGCATGCATTGCAGTCCCATGGATGGTTTGCAAGCATAAGTTCTACGGAAAGTTTTCTTGCGTCGCGGGCAAGTTTTGTGTTCGTACTTACTTCCATTCCTTCTGATACTTTTGTTACGCATGATGGTTGTAGCGTTCTGGCACCTTTGATTTCGACAAGGCATACACGGCATGAGCCTGGGCTTGAAACTCCGTCAAGGTGGCAAAGGGTGGGGATTTTTATTCCAGCCTTTGATGCTGCATCGAGAACAGTACTTCCTTCCTCTACCGATACGGGGATGTTGTTAACCGTAAGATTTATCATTTCCATAACTCCTTGTTTTATTGTCAATATTAAAGTGTTCAGTTCGTAGTAGCGCAATTTATTGCGCGTTAAAATTAGAACGGCGTGTAAATTCGCCTACTACAAACTCTTTTTTCATCAATCGAGTCATCTTACACCGGCGCCAGGTGGACGAGGTCGCGCTGGGTGTGCCTTAACGCAGGCTTTACGGCGTTTACGTCAATTCCCGCCCTGATCTCTTCCTTGAAATAGCGCATGGCTGACATGATGGGGCCGGCAGGCGACTGTCCGAGCGGACAGAATGCCGAAGATTTGAGAATCATTGAGATTTCCTCTAGTCCGTCGATGTCCTCCTCGTAAGCCTTTTTTTCCTTAAGCCTTGATGCGATATCCTTCAGTATATTAAGACCGTTTCTGCACGGATTGCAGTTGCCGCATGACTCATGGGCGAAGAATTTAATGCATGAATAGAGGAAATCCTTGATGTCGATTGAATCGTTGACAACCAGTATCGCCCCTGAACCGAGGACGTGTCCCACCTTCAGCATTGAATCATAATCAAGCGGGACATCCAGCATTTGTTCGCCGATGATATCGCCGGCGGTTCCGCCTAACTGGACGAAATGAAATTTGCCATTCTTCATTCCGCCGCCATATCCGTAAATGATTTCTCTGAGCGTCACCCCGGTGGGGACTTCAATAAGTCCTGGGCGGTTTATGTGTCCGAGTATCGTATAAACTTTTGTTCCGGGAGTTCCAGACGTTCCGAAACCCTTGAACCATTCGGCGCCGTTCCTGATGATTGGCGGAATGTTTGCAAGGGTCTCAACATTGTTGACATTTGTTGGTTTTCCCCGGAATCCGCACTGGGCGGGGAAGGGGGGTTTGAGACGCGGAAGCCCGCGTTTCCCTTCCATGGATTCTATAAGCGCTGTCTCTTCGCCGCAGACATACGCCCCTGCTCCGATTTTTATTTCAATGTCGAAAGAGAACCTGCGGCCGAATATCTTCCTTCCTAGGAAACCGTATATCCTTGCATCGGTTATCGCTTTCTGGAGGCGGGCTATGGATAGTTTATATTCGCCCCTGATGTAAATGAAACCTTGTGTTCCGCCGATTGCGTAAGCGCATATAGCCATGCCCTCTATGATTTTATGCGGGTCGCCCTCCATGATCAAGCGGTCTTTGAAAGTGCCTGGCTCCCCCTCATCTGCATTGCAGACGATATATTTTTTCCTTGATTTCTCAGGAGCGCAGAAGTTCCATTTGAGGCCTGTCGGGAAACCGGCGCCTCCGCGGCCCCGCAAGCCGGAGGCTGTTATCGTTTCAAGGACATCTTCAGGCTTCATTTCAGAAACGGCCTTGCCGAGTGCGAAATAACCGTCCCGGGCTATGTATTCGTCAATGTTTTCAGGATCGATGACGCCGCAGTTGTCGAGGACAATCCTTCCGAGCGACTGCAGGTTCCTTGCATCGGTTTCAAGTGCCGCGTTGGCGGACGGAATCACGGTATCCGCGCCTGTGAGTAGGAGTTTCTTTAATGGACGGCCCTTGATCAGATGTTCTTCAACAATTTCAGCGACATTCGCTATAGCCACGTTTGAGTAAACAATCCCGTCCGGTTGAACGGCAACTATGACACCGGCATTCGTGGGGCCGAATGCAGCGGTTTCAACCACCGCCACTTCATCGCCGAGTCCGCGTTTTCCAATTTCGCCGGACAATGCGTTCTTGACTTCGCGCGCGCCGGCAACAACGGTGTTTGTGTCAATAGGCACCATTACAAAAATTCTTGGTTTTGACATGTTATCTACCCCCCGGTATTTGAATGCCTGCGGATACAATGCCGTCTATTATCTGTGAAACTTTTTCCTTTGTCAGGTTACCGTAGACAATATCGTCAATCATCATTGCGGGGGCGACACCGCAGGTTCCCAGGCAGCTGGACGATTCCAGTGTGAAATTATTATCCGGAGTTGTTTCACCGATGTTCACTCCCAGTTTTTTTCGTAGGGATTCGAGGATGTTTTCAGCTCCCATTATGTAGCAGGGAGGGCTTTCACAGAGGCGGATGATATGCCGTCCACGCGGTTTTGTACTGAACATTGTGTAGAATGAAAGTGTGCCCGCAATTTCGGATACTGGAATATCCATGATTTTTGCAAGCTCCTCCAGGGTGTCTCGGTGAAGGGAATTGTCTCCTGACGAATCCTGCAGGTCATGTAGAATTTGGAGCAGGTTCTCCCTGTTGTTCCCATGCTTGCCTACAATTTCAGATACATTCATGATAATTTTCTCCAAATGCGATGTTTTCTGAAAAACAGATGGAATACATAACATGATATATAATACGCATTAATCAAGAGATGTTTTTAGAGTTATTAATTCTTGAAGATTTTAACGTTCACGCCTTTAAAGATTGCAGAACAAAAATATATTAGAAGGCATTTCGTTTTTATGAATACATTAATTTTGAAAGGTCATTCCTAAAATGTTCATAACCAAGCTAAACAGTTTTTTTGCCAGGCATGGAAGAAAGACTTTTGCGGTTTTCACCGGTGCGATAATCATTTCGTTTGTCCTGTATTTCTCTCCAGGTTTCAATTTCCTTGACATGATCCGTGGGGCTGGTTCTTCGGAATCAGGAGTGCCGGTAATTCTGGGAAAGAAAGTTGGTGAAAAGGAAATCGCGGCAAATGTGGATTCGTTCTCAATCATCATGTCGCTTTCCAGTCCCGGATTCAACATCAACAACTCATATATGCGCGACAATGCTGAGATGATCGCACTTGAAAGAATCATGATGTTCCGCGCCGCTAAGGAAAGAAATATATTGATTGGCGACTCAGAAGTGGCCGACTACCTTCGCGCAGCTCCGGTCTTTCAGAAAAGTGGAAAATTTGACACTGCTACGTTTGAGCAGTTTATAAAACAGTACCTCACCCCGTTAAGATATTCGAAACAGGATCTGGACAGGGCTGTAAGGGAGCAGCTCGCCATCGAAAGACTTTACAATGAAATAGGCTCCGGCATCATAACAACACCTGAGGAGGTCAGGCAGGCCTTCAATACAAGATTTGAAAAGTTTAAGGTCAGGGACCTGAAATTCAAAGCTGAAAGCTATTCCGACAAGGTCAGTGCGGATGAGAAAACAGTTGAGACCTTCTTCAATGCAAATGCAGAGAAATACAAGATTCCGCAGAAATTCAAGGCTAAATTCGTGCGGTTTAACTATGTGGGATATGAGAAGTCAGTTTCGCTTACCGAAGAAATCATAAAACAATATTATGAGGCCAACAAAGATAAGTTCAAGGAGAATGAGGTGATTCTTCCCTTCGATAAAGTGGCAGATAAAATAAAAAAGACCCTTTCCGCGGATGAGGCGAAAATTCTCGCCATCAAGGATGCCCAGGCTTTCGCCGTTGAGGCTTACCAGACCACTTCAGAGCTTAAAACGAAAAAAGCTGTTATAGACGGTTTTTCAGCAATCGCTGAAAAGAAAAATATTAAGGTTTATGAAACCGATTTTTTCAGTTCTGCAGACACTGTCCTGAAAAATGTGGGCAAGGAGCCGGAGTTCGCGGTTTCAGTATCCCAACTCTTTGTAGATCAGCCGGTTTCAGATGCCATTCAGGGTAACAACGCATGTTTTGTAGCCTGCATGATAGACAAAGAGGAGTCGCGAAGCGCAAAGTTCGAAGAAGTTAAGGATAAGGTGAAGAAAGACTATATAGCTGAAAAATCATTGTCTCTCGCAAGGGAGGATGCCAGAAATACAGCCCTGAAGATATCAGAGGCGGTTGATGCCGGCAAAAATATCAATGAGCTGCTGGCGGAGTTCAAATTCGAAGACTTGCCTGAGTTCGATATGGTCGCGCCGCCGAAGGAAGCGGACGGAGCACTTATTTTTGAACTCGCCTCAAATACAAAGACAGGGAAAGTCTCTAAAGTGGAAGATCCAGCGTATGGTTCGATTTTTATTTTTGTGGAAAAAAAGACAATGCCCACCGAACAGGAATTCAAGGAGAAGGAGAAATTCTTCACTGAAATATATGCGTCAATGAAGTCCAAGATGGCAGTCCGTGCATTCATGTCTGCGCTTGAGGCTAAATGCACGTTTCCAGTAAAAGGGGATGGACAGACCCAAGCACCCAGGAATAGGCGCCGTTAGTTAAATTTTTCGGCACAGGCATTTGCCTGTGCCGAAAAATTTAAACATGAAAGTAAAATAGATAATATAGGAAACAGATAAAATGATTGAATTGGATTTTGCGAAAAGCGATGGCCTTATACCTGCGATCGCCCAGGACTGGAAAACAGGTGAAGTTCTGATGCTCGCCTACATAAACAAACTCTCATGGGAGGAAACCCTCAAGTCCGGCAATGCGACATACTGGTCTCGTTCCAGGAATAAGCTCTGGAAAAAGGGAGAAGAGTCAGGCAATGTCCAGAAAATAAAGGAAATCCTTGTTGACTGCGATGATGATACCGTAATTTTTAAGGTCGAGCAGATAGGCGGGGCAGCCTGCCACACAGGATATAGGACTTGTTTTTACAGGAGAATCGACGGTGCAGGGCTTAAGACTGTAGGTGATAAAGTTTTCAATCCAGAAGAGAAATACAAGAAATAATTTTTCGTAAAATGAAAGATTATAATCGGAAATAATGTAGATGGCCCGTTTAAGCAAAGAAAAAATATATGAACTGCAATCCCTTTTCCCAGGGCTTGACCTGAAGTTCAATGTCCCTTGGAAAAATATGACTACAGCCGGACTTGGCGGAAAAATTCCGGTCCTTGCCGAACCTGACGATGATATCCAGCTTGCTTCACTCCTGCAGTATTGCAATCAGAAGTCAATCCCTATTTTTATTTTGGGGGAGGGTAGCAATGTAATAGGCTCGGACCGACCATTGTCCGGGATTGTGGTAAAACTCAGCAAGAATGATTTCAAGAGAATAAAAATAAGCCATGTGCATGTGACAATCGGTGCCGGTGTTTCCCTTTACAATCTTCTGAACACCTGTGCCGAAGCCGGTCTGGGCGGAGCATCTCCCCTTGCAGGGATACCTGCTACGGTTGGCGGTGCGGTTAGAATGAATGCCGGAGCTAGGGGTGTTTCAATGGGGATGCTTGTTGAAGATGTCTGCGGTTTTGATTTCAACGGCAGCCATTGGAAAGCCTCGGGCAGTGAAATAAAGTGGGATTACCGTAAAAGCTCAATTCCAGAAGATGTTATAATCCTCGCAGTGATATGCAGATTCGAGAAAGTTCAGTCTTCATCCGAAAGGGAGAAGATTAAAAGCGAGTTTCAATGGCGCCGTGATTCATACCCTGCCGGAAGAAGCGCGGGATGTGTGTTCCGTAATCCGGTCCCCGACCTCTCAGCAGGTAAACTTATTGATATTTCCGGCGGAAAAGAATTATCCTGCGGTGATGCCATCGTAAGTGACAAGCATGCCAATTTTCTCATGAATAAAGGCAATGCCACTGAAAAAGATTTCATTGATCTAATGGTTAAAACAAGAAACTCAGTTTTCAGTTCGACAGGGATACTGCTTAGTCCTGAACTGCGTTTCGCAAATCCGGAAAGTGCAAAAACTGTCATGTCAAATCCTAAGTCTCCAAAGATCGCATTGTTGAAGGGCGGTACGAGCAGCGAACGTGAAATATCTCTCATCTCGGGTGGTTATGTCGCCCGTGCGTTGCGCGATGCCGGGTATGATGTAGATGAGATAGATATCAAAAAACCTGAAGTGACTCCTGAGATGAAGAAGGCCGACATTGTATTTCCTGTTCTCCATGGCGGATTCGGTGAAAATGGTGAAATCCAGAAGGTTCTTGAAGGCGCAGGTATCTCCTATGTCGGGTGCGACAGTAATGCATGCGAAATCGCCATTGATAAAATCCTGAGTAAGAATCTCATGCATGAGGAATCCATTCCGACTGCGAAATTCGCAATCCTTACAAGGAAAGATAAAGCCTTTCCGGCAAATCTGAAACTGCCTGTGGTTGTGAAACCACCCACCGAAGGTTCCACCGTCGGAATTTCGATTGTGTTTGAAGAGAAAGACTGGAACAATGCCGTTGACACTGCCTTCAAATATAGCGGTGAATCAGTTCTTGTCGAACAGTTCATTAAAGGAACTGAAGTGACTGTCGGAATATTGGGTGAACAGGTTCTTCCCTTGGTTGAAATAAGATATCCGGGAAAGACCTACGATTTCGATGCCAAGTACACGCATCAGCAGGGGGAGACCCGTTATTTCTGCCCGCCCGAATCCATTCCTCCGGAAATTCAGGCGAAGGCGCAGGAAGTTGCCATGAGGTTTTTCAAAGCCCTCGGCGGACGCGATCTTATCAGAGTTGATATGATAATCAGCGATGACGATTATTCCATTTATGTCCTTGAGGCAAACAATCTTCCGGGCTTCACCGAAAGCAGCCTTTTCCCTAAAGCCGCCAAGGTTGCCGGTTATTCTTTTGTGGAAGTCTGTACGAAACTCGCAAAAATGGCGCTTGACAGGAAGAAGTAAGAGATAGTTTAAATTTTATTCCCGTCAGGCAGGACTTCAGTCTTCCAGTTCCCGATATTGCGGCTCTCCGTGCTGAAATTCGCGCCGACTAGGATAATTTCCTTGCCGGAGCCGAGATACTTCTGATAATACTGCTTGTCATGAATCTGCATTAAAGCATCATCTGCAGAACCATTCAGTTTAAATTCAAATATGTAGACGTATTCCTCTGTCTGCGCCACGGCATCAATGCGCCCCTTGTTCGTCCGAGCTTCCGCCTCAACAAACAGCCCGATGAGCCTGAATATTATAAAGAATATCGTCTGATAATATTTTTCATTCGCGATTTGAATGTCATAAGGGATATTGGCAAAGAAGCATTTCATTTTCTCCATCGCCTTGTTGATACAGCCATCTTCAAGCATAATGGCTATATCCGTTGTAAAAACAGCGACGTCCTCTTTGTTGACACTCGAATATTCATTCAGCAAATACGCCTCAAACGCCAGCTCAACTTCGAGATTTGGAAAATCAAGGAAATAGCGGGTCATCTTTTTTTCTTCCGCGCCTTTGATAGTCAGATAACCTGTCTGAAAAAGCAGGGGCAAGGTGTCCAGTTTGTCAATTTCGTAAGATGCGAAGGCCAGTTCACTGACGGGGGTTGATAATTTTTCTTCAAAATCAAACTGCTGGTTTTTCGCCAACTTGAGCAGGAAGCTGGGAGTGCCGGTCTCAAACCAGTAGTTTTTAAACTCACCGCCGGATTCGAAGAATTTTCCGATTGAAACCGGATTGTAGACGGTTTCGGCTTTCTGATGGAATTTGTAGCCGTTGTACCAGAGTTTCAGCTTCCTAAGCAATTCATCCTTTCCGATGCCCTGCGTCTTGACGACATGCTCCATGTGCTCGGTAAAATTATTCTCAAGTTCCGCCTGAGTGTATCCCAGCATTGTGGCGTAACGGGTGTCCATCGTGATGTCGGCAAGGTTGTTCAACTTGGAAAATACCGAGACCTTTGAGAATTTGCTCACACCCGTCAGCAGGACAAACCGCTGATACGGTTCGGTCGCCTTGATTACGGAATAGAAGTTCTCAAGGACTTCCCTGATACTTT
>CAZION010000183.1:0-13253 GCA_964540865.1 uncultured Victivallis sp. | reverse complement strand
GAAGATGGAGGAAGCTCTGTGCGGAGCACGAAGACCCGACCCGAAGGGGATCGCCCAAGAATCTTGGTTCGAGTGAGGGAATATTGGAATGATAGATAGGCAAGCATAGGAGAATCAAGAAGCGGAGATGGTAAGAATTCTTATGTCAATTCAGCAAGAGATAACAATAGGCATAATAGATTTGCGAATATCGAAAAATATTTTTGTTCATCAGATTCTCGAAGCAATCCAAAGCAACAGCCGGAGGCGGGCCTCCAGCTGTGCCTGTTAAGGCACAGCGATCGGAGCGGAGCCGGTGCGTGGGCCGCGTCAGTGGCTAAGCTCGGCGTAGCGTCAAGAGAACGGACAAGGCAGCAGTAATGAATGAGCGCGTATGATACGCAGGCGAATGACAAGCGAATGAATGAACTGCGGTACGCGGACAGGAGAATGTTGCAAAATCAGGGCGGGTTGTGCGGTGTTTCTCCCCGGAGCCCTTAGGGCGGAGGGCAAGCCCGACCGAGCGAACAGAGAGAGCGAAGGAGGAAGAGCAGCAACAGCAGCAGCAGTCGTCGACGACAACGACGACAACGACGACAACGACGATGAAGACGATGAAGACGATGAAGACGATGAAGACGACCATGGGCACGATGATGACCATGACGCTGATGCGGGAGCTGTGTCTTTCCCGGAGCCCCTAGGGCGGAGGGCAAGCCCGACCGAGCGAGCGAAGCGAGGGAGGGAGGTTATTAATACAGGCAAGCAAATCAAATCATCCCCGCCAAACAGACATGTCTTCGTTTTTTTTTCTTACTCAACACTGCGAAGTTCGCAAGATTTTCACTTCGAACTGGGCTTTGCCACCAATGCACCCGCCCCGTTGGGAGCTTGCGACCAAGGGTGACGTAACGGGCGCATAGGCTGAGCACCAGCGAAGCCATGCTGACCGGGACGAACAAGGCAGCAGCAATGAATGAGCGCGTATGAGACGCAGGCGAATGCCAAACGAATGAATGAACTGCGGTACGCGGACAGGAGGATGTTGCAAAATCAAGGTGGGTTGCGCGGTGTCTCTACCCGGAGCCCCTAGGGCGGAGGGCAAGCCCGACTGAGCGAACGAAGAGAGCGAAGGAGGTTATTGGTCAGTTTATTTTTATACCGCTTTCTGGTCCTCTAATAGGGATTCGAGTTTCGAAATAACACCATCAGGCATCTTGGTCTTTGCATAGATTTGAGTCGTATTGATTTCATTATGCCCGAGCAGTTTCTGGATCTCGTCAATCAGCAAGCCTTTATGCAGAAGCATCGTCGCATAGGTATGTCTCAGGCTGTGAAGTTTTGAGAGTCCGCACTTTTTACGGAGTTCGAAATCAATGATGTTCCGATGCTTCTGCCAGCCACCTTCATCCCGTTTCGGGCATTTCCTCATAGCTTCAAGCAACCATTCAGGAGCGGGGATACGTCTTTCCTTGTTTCCTTTTCCGATTACCTGGACGAAATTGTCCCCGGACTCAGCAGTCTGTATTTCAGAAATGCGAAGTCCGCAGAAAAGCATCAGCCCAATCCATATACCCTTGCGATCACCGTTTGCACACAGTTCCTTGGCAGTACCGCCAATTTTTGCGAACATCGCAGCTGATTTATGCTTGGCAATTCTCTGCTTTATTTTAGGCGCAGTCACTTTCTGCAGTTCAAGGAACAGTCTTGCCTTGTTCGATTTCATCAGCCATTTCGAATATGACTTGAGCATCGAAAGCAGTTTGCGGGATGTGCTTGTGTCCTTACCGGCAAGAGCGGATTCAATGTCCCTGAATCTCAGACTGTAGACGGATGTTTTCCTGTGGCTCGCCCATTTAGACCAGAACTGATATGCGTATCTATATGTGAAGACCGTGCTTCTCGATCTTCCGGAAGCTTCAAGGAATGTGAAGAACTGATTTATCGGAGGAACATTTCCAAAAGCATATGGAACAGTTTCAAACGACAGATGCTCTTTTGCGAATTCCGCAAGAACTTCATCTGGAAGCTCAGGATGTCCGGAAGTCTTTATTTCAGACTGCAAATTATTCCTCAGCCTGAATCCTTCGGCAATCTGATTTTCAGGTGATTTTTCGGAAACTTCCTCAAAAGGCAGGAATATTGATTTGATGATTTCAAGCATTTTCACCCCTCGTTTATTGCTATTCCATGCAACTATCCATGGCAGAATACCAATTCCGCCATCAATATTCACAAGTCATTTATAGCGTAATAATTATCTATTCTGTGCAGCCGCTTGTTGCCCCTATGGGGCCTTTTGAGAGGGTGTCTGGCAGGCTCGTAAAGATATACCGTCAGGGAATTTTATCAATTGCCTTTTTCATCTGCTGGAGGTCGACGGCTGTATAACCGGTGTGAACATCATCCTTGTCGGCCTTATGCCCAAGTATTCGCATGCGAACGGCTCTGTCAACACCGGCCTTCTGCATGGTGGTATTCGCATATACGCGCCAGGAGTGGAACTTGCACTTCTCGCAGCCCTTGATTTTTTTGATTTTCCGATTGTATCTTTTGAAATCTCTCGAGTCACCGCTGATGCTGTCGAGTTTGTCGAGGAACGGAAGGAGCTTGTTTGCGATAGGAACAATTCTCTCATCGCGTGTCTTGGCGATTTCATGGCTGACAACAAAACATTTGATTCCATTTTCAGTTCTGACTTTGCTTTTCGAGAGGGAAAGAACTTCCTGGAGACGCATCCCGGTATATCTGGAAATCCTAGGAACAAGCGTCCAGTCAGGTTTGCAGAGCATTGCATCATCGGCTTTCTCCTCGGGAATCATAGGAGTATGTTCGGAACGCACCTGTGGAAGATTAATCTGGAACCGTTCGCTTAATCCCTTTATCGCAAGCCCTTCTTTCTCACACCAGCGCAGGAACTGCCTGAACGTCTGGAAAATGAAGCTCAATCTTTTTGTGCTCAGGTCTTTTATCAGTGCATCCCTTACTGAAGCTGCATCTTCCTTCGAGAGCGAATCAATATGTTTGTTCTTTATGATGCCTATGATTTGCTCGACGGTAGTGACATAGGCCTTGACAGTATTCTCCTTCAGTCCGGAGTGTTTCACGAAGGAAATATATTTCTCTGCGCAATCATTGAGGAAAATATCTCCGCCGCCGAAAATATCCCTCTTGAGATTATCGAGCTTGGAAAGGGATTCCTCTCGGATATCCCGGATGGTTAATGCAATATCTTCAAGAGCGGAAATTGCACCCGCCTGTGAAAGAACGGGATTTATGTAGTTGTCCCTGATATATCTTGCCCGTTTGGGATCGGAGGTGCGCAAACTGGTCCTCAGTCGGCCTCCTCCAAGTTCCTTCGGGATGCGCATGTTCAGGTGCCAGCAGTTGCCAATCTGTACAAGTCCTTCATTCGAATTGCGTGCCATAATTTGACCATAGTTAGTTATATGTTATGGCGTAATATACACTAAATGAAGGAATTACAATAAATTGGCGGAGAGGGAGGGAATCTCTACCCAGCTGATTTCAAGGCGCAATCCCAATTTCAATAAACTCGTGTTCGGCGGCGGGCCCAGGCGAATCGGACTTATCCTTCTCGCGTTTGAAGACGATAAGCTGATTAGGGAACTTGAGTTGAAAGAGATACCGTGCGTGGTCGCCGGGCTCGAGGTGCATCATGCCAAATATAACAGTCACGAAAACAGGCGCAATGCCGCCAGGGCCCTGGCTATGAAACTGATCGATGATGGATGCCGGAGGATGGCTTTTGTGGGAAATATCCAATACCCGAACCACCGCTCGGCAAGGGACGGTTTCCAGGATGCGATTGACGGTTCTGATGTAAAGCTCCAATCACAGATTGTATCAGCGGATGAGGACTCTGTGGTCAAGGCGGTTGATCGGCTTCTCAGCCGGAAAAATCCTCCCGACGGATTGATTGTCGCCGGAGCCCTAATGCCTTTCCTGGCAATGCCGGCAATCCTAAAAGCTTCAAATCCTCCAAGCCTAGGTGTAATGACAGAGAACCAGGATGTCTTGAAGCTCAAAGGTGCGGCAACCATCGCATCCTACAGCCAGAAGCAGACTGCTGAACTTGCCTATAAGCTCCTCCTCGATGTCGCGTCCGGACGAATCTCTTCACCCACAGTGAAACTCGCCGATTTCAAAATCATCCCGGGCAACTGAGCTTGGCAGAGTTTGACTTATGCGGTAAGGCTAAAGTCCCGGTCCGAAGGTGTCGGGAACTATTTCACCACGAAGAAACTAAGGGCACGAAAGAGAATCAAATTTGTTTCCCCTGCGCGTCTTGCTCGGACAGGGAGAAACCCTTTTGAATCTTAGTTGGGTCCAATTCCCCGACCCTTGGGTCGGCTTTGATTTTCTTTTGTTATAAAGAATCTCCGGCCCGCCGTGAGGCGAGGGAGGGCGTCCGTAATACCCCGTTGCTTGCAGCGGGGATAGGATGCCCGTCAGGAGATTCTTTATAATCGAAGATCTCAGGCCTGAAAGATCTCGGGACGGGTTATTGCTCTGCCTCTTTCCAGCTTTGCCGGATAAATTCCGAACGCATAAATCAGCCGCCGCACTTTGGGCGGTTGACTGAATTTGAATTGTTCTGCGGGTTGTTTAGTATAATGCGGTCTTGGCCAGTAACTCACGGATGCGTGGGAGCAGTTTGTTGGGCACTTCGATGAATGTTGCAGTCCGTTCTTTCCATGCTGCCTCATCTTCTGACAAGGCCTCTTCTTCCGTCTGATTCTCATAATGAGCAAGAACCTTTTTGATGCGATTTTCATCCCAACCTTTTGGAAAGCGATTCTTTTTCATTGTTTTGGTCTCCTTCTGTATCTCCGCCGATAGGCTTTCAACGGTTTTCCTGTTAATTCATATGCCGTGATTACAAACACACTGTTCGGCTCCGGATCGGGAACATAGATAACCCTCAGATATCGGCCGGAACGAGTTTGTCCAATAGCAACTCGAACTCCATCTTTCCCAGGGCGGTCTTCGCCAGGTTTTAACAAAACATCTTCGACCTCGTCATCCCGAACATGATGGTTTTCAATGTGAAGCCGATCGGTCTGACGATCATAATATAAACGAATAATCATAAGTTATACATTAATCAAATCATCTCTATTGTCAAATTTAGCAGAACGATACGCTCAAGTATCTCGCGGAGCGGGATTACATGAAGCGGCCTGGTTAAAAGTCTATACTTTATCTTTCTTTTGTATTTACGTCAGGCGCTCTGGCCTGACCTTGGAGCGGTGATGATTCACCGCTTTGTTTTATGTTTTGGGCGTCAATATTTCGTTCAAAAATATACCATATACGTTAAATTCGATGCCGAAAATGTAAGCGTTAAGCTGGGTGTTTATTCATTCCCCCTGCCAGTTTATCTGGCAGGAGAAGAAGATTGTAGGGCTAAAGGCTACGCCGTTAGCCCTACAATCTTCGCTTCCCGTGGGATAAACCCACGGGGGAGCTAATTCTCATTGTCGGCTTACCTAGCAGTAGGCTCCCAGCTTAACGCTTACCCGAAAATCGCTTATAAGGCATTGTTTTAGCAATGCGCAGATTCATAATCAATTAATAATATTATACTTGCGACATATCTATGTGGTCCGACCCCGTATTACATGCAAATTTCGGTCAAATGGATTTTAAACTTTGTGGCTTTGCGGCTTCGTGCGAGGCAAGTTCTAAATGGGTTTTTAACTTTAATGGGGGTTGTGGTGAACGAAAATGAAATCGGGAAAATAATTGTTGACTGCGCACTTAATCTTCATAAGGAGCTTGGACCGGGGCTGCTTGAGACGGTTTATGAGGTTTTGCTTTCCCATGAACTTGAATTGAAAGGTCTAAGGGTAAAACGGCAAGTCCAGATTCCGATAGAATATCACGGTATAAGATTTGATGAAGGTTTCAGGGCGGACATGATAGTTGAAGGCAAGGTGATATTGGAGCTGAAGTCCATTGAGACCGTCAATCCGGCACATAAAAAACAAGTTTTAACATATCTTAAGCTGACTGGTTGTAAACTCGGATATTTGCTGAACTTCGGAGAATGCCTGATGAAAGACGGGATAACAAGGCTCATCAACGGTCAAATTCAATAAATATCTCGCGGCTTTGTTCCTTTGTGCGAGATAGGAAATTTCATTCTCCTACGGTGCGTAGATGTTGTTGCCTTTGTCATCGCAGATGATGAATGCGGGCATGTCTTTTACGATTAGCTTCCTTACGGCTTCCATGCCGAGCTCGGGCATGTCGAGGATCTCTGACTCGAGTATGTTGTTCTTGGCTACAAGTGCGGCGGCGCCGCCGATTGTCCCGAGATAAAAACCCTTGTTCTTCTTGCAGGACGCTGTCACCGATGCAGCCCTGTTCCCTTTTGCTATTGTTATAAGCGATGCGCCGGTGTCCATGAATTTTTCAAGATACGGATCCATGCGCTGGGCGGTTGTGGGGCCAAAACTTCCGGACGGCATGCCTGCGGGAGTTTTTGCCGGACCGGCATGGTAGACGCAGTAATTCCTGAAGTAGTCCGGAACTTTTCCGGTCTTCTCAAATATTTCATTCAGTTTCATGTGCGCGATGTCCCGTGCCACAATGAGCGGACCTGAGAGCCTGACCCTTGTACCTGCCTTGTGTTTCGAAAGCTGGCGGCGGATCTCATCAATAGGCGCGTCGAGGTTGATCAGAGGGGTGGCCGCAAACCTGAGTTTGCCTATCTTGTCTGATAAACGTCCCGGATTCATGTCGAGCTTTTCAAGGAAAATCCCGTCTGCATTTATGAGTCCTGACAGATTCCTGTGCGCGACGCAGCTTACGGCGATTCCAATGTGGCATGAGGCGGCATGGCGTGGGAGGCGTATGACTTTTGCGGAACTCGCGAAATATTTTCCGCCGAACTGGGCGCCGAATCCGAAATTTTGTGTTATGCCGATAATTTTCTTCTCCCATTCCGGAACACGGAACGCATTTCCGGTGCGGACTGGTTTTGCGGGGAGTGAGTCATAATAGCCTGCGGCTGCGAGTTTCGCAGTTTTCAGGGACAGTTCCGGTGATGTACCGCCGATTGCTATTCCGATATGGTATGGAGGGCATGCGGCGACTCCCAGTGTCGCAAGTTTTTCCTTTAGGAATTTCTCCAGGGATTTTTCGTTCAGAAGGGATTTGTTTTCCTGGAAGAGGAACGTCTTGTTTGACGAGCCTCCGCCTTTGGCGATGAAGAAAAACCTGTATTCCTCGCCGGGAGCGGCTGCAATATCGATTTGCGCGGGCAGGTTTGTTTCAGAGTTGTTTTCCTCGAAAATTGTTTTCGGGCATACCAGCGAATATCGCAGGTTGTTTTCAGCGTATGCCTCGTAGATTCCGTGTGAAATATTGCAGGCGTCGTCTGCACCTGTGAAAATGCTTTCGCCTTTTTCAGCTAGTACGTTCGCAACCCCGGTATCCTGGCAGAGCGGCAGAACACCTTCTGCGGCAATTATCGCATTCTCAATGAGGCAGGCCGCCACGAACCTGTCATTCTCCGACGCTTCCGGATCATCAATTATAGCGGCAAATTCATCGAGTTGCTTTTTTGCAAGATAGAATGACATGTCGCGAAACGCGTTTTTAGAAATGAGCGTGAGCGCCTCTGGAGCCACCTCTATTATTCTCCCTTTCTTCCATTTTGAAATCCGGATGAAATCATCGCCCTCGAGCCGGCGGTAAGCCAGTTTTCCCTTTTGCCGCGGAAAGATTTCCGCATATCTGAATTTTGGCATTTTCAAGTTCCTTTGCTGATAGTGACCAAGTGACCAAGTGACCAAGTTTAAAATAGAATCAAGTCACCAGGCCCCTAAAATATCTTTCATTTCAATCATGTACAAAGGGGAATGAAGATCTTGCAGATGTTTTTTTCATGAGAATTAAAAAGGCGCCCCGGGAGTTTGCTATGGCTAACAAAATTTCCCGGAACGCCTGGGGGGGGCTTGTTTAGAGTTTGCTCTTTACTTTTAGAGTATTGACTCTTTGTACAAACACTGTTGTAGCAGTTCTTGTGCCAACTCCTTCTATGTGGTTTATGATAATTGAAATAATTGCAAAACAAGAGTTTTGCAGGAATTCAGTAGTCAGAAGACATCCGCCGCGGCGGACAGAATGAAATTCAAACTCAACTCCGGATTTATCCTGACTCCTCTCCTGAAACTGCCGCTGGAGTTCCCTCCTTCAAAACAACGCGTTTTTTATAAAAATCAAACTTGACATTGACCTTTCAGGAAATATATGTACAATACTAATATACAAAATGATATTAAATGAAATGTATATAAATGCCTGACAAGCTGAAAAAATCGCGGAAGCTGGCGGAACTTAAGGGGCTCATATTGAATTCCCACGGAATTTCCCGGGGTGAAGCGGCCCGTCTTGCCGATTTGGATATCCGCACCGCAGCGAGTTATCTTGAGGAGCTTTGCTGCTCTGGGATAATAAGGAAAGAGCTAGAGGGGTCATTAGGGAAAGGGCGCCCCGGTTCTATTTATCTGCCGAATACCGAACATCTCATGTTTGCAGGAGTATCGATTACAAGAGGTAATTCAATCGTATGCCGTGTTGATGATATCAATAATAAAGAACTTTACAGCGGAGAACTGAAATGCAGCGCCGAAAGCAGCAAGCTTACGGTTTTCAATGAAATCCTGAGCGAGATCGGCAGGGCGACCGAGCTTCTGAAGGACAGGACGCTTGCCGCAATCGGACTTTCCGTATCCCGCTGGCTTCAGCCGCCCATTGCATCATACGATGTGTATTCGGGGCTCATCGAGGTGATAGGGCGTCGCACAGGCGTAAGGGTTTACCGCGACAACCTCATCAATTCGCGTGCTTATCATATTGCTTCCATTTCCGGCAGGCGTAATCTGGCCATAATTCATCCCGGCACTGTAATAGAGCTGGGGGTTTTAAAGGACGGCAAGGCTTTGACTTCGCCGTTTGAACATGAATTCAAGCTCGCCCATCTGACTGTTGATG
Source organism: uncultured Victivallis sp. (assembly GCA_964540865.1). Taxonomy (GTDB): domain Bacteria; phylum Verrucomicrobiota; class Lentisphaeria; order Victivallales; family GWF2-50-93; genus GWF2-50-93. The sequence continues at coordinate 4,247 of CAZION010000183.1, read as the reverse complement.
AAAACGGGCCGGCTTGTTACTGCGGTAAAAACGGATGTCTTGAGAACTATGTAACCGACAAAGCTCTACTCGAACAGATAAAGAGGGAGTATGAGCTAAAAGGAATTAGAGAAAAATTGCCGGACTTGTACAAGTTCTCCATGGGTGACAATCAGGTCATAGGCAGGATTGCCGAAAAAACCGGTGAGTATCTTGCCATGGCCTGTGAACATGTTGCGGATTTGTACCGGCCTGAAATAATATATCTGACGGTGCCGAACAATGATTTGTATAAGAAGACGCTTAAGTATTATAAGCCTAAAAAGGGGATCCCCGTTGAAATAGCGCTTCTGCCTTCGGGACTCGGCGAGGTTGTCGCTGGAACCGCCGCTATGGCGGCATTCCTCTCGGCAAAGCAGTTTTTCAGTCACGGGAAACGCGAGCTGTAATGAAAAGATAGTGATTAGAGGCAGAGTGAATGGTGAAAGGTGAATAGTGTGAATTGACAAGCGTGGCAACGCTTTTTGGAGTGCGCAGGCTTGACTGCGCTTTTAAACTAAAGAGAAGGCTGCCAGCAAGATGTTGGCGGTCCGGTTGGAGCACGGAACGCCACCATCCTGGTGGCATCGGGATCTGGAAGAAGACCGAGTCGCCGCGGGATCAGATAAATTTCTAAATTCAAATACTCGGTCACTCGGACACTGAGATGGATTAACAAAATAAATTAGGAAGGTGGAAAACATGAGAATCATTGATGCACACAATCATCCGGATTGGCATGGGCATGATCTTGGCAAGTTCCTTGCCAACATGGAGCAGTACGGGATTGACAAGACCTGGCTGCTGAACTGGGAATGTCCGGAAAATGAGTATGATCATGGTTATAAGAGGGCTGTCCCTGCGCCGGTTCTGGGAAGTGAGACAGGTCCGATTCCATTCAGCCGCTGTGTTTCCTACAAGGAACGTGCGCCGGAAAAGTTTGTACTCGGTTATTGCCCTGATCCGCGTCTCCCCGACGCCTGTGCAAGGCTGAAGGCGGCAAACGCCATATATGGCGCAAAAGTCTGCGGTGAACTGAAGTGCAGGATGATGTATGACAATCCGGATGCGCTCCGTCTTTTCAAGCTTGCCGGAGAACTCGGCATGCCCGTGACATTCCACCTCCAGTACGACATGCAACGCACCTGTGACGACCCGCGCTATGAGTGGTGGGGCGGCACCATTGACACAATTGAGAGGGTTCTTCAGGCCTGTCCTGATACAGTTTTCCTGGGACACGCGCCCGGATTCTGGATACATATTTCCAATGATGAACTTTGGCGTGACAAAACTTATCCGCCAGAAGCCGCCAAGATTGTTCCCGGCGGGCGGGTTCAGGAACTTCTGAAGAAGTATCCGAATTTATATTGCGACATGTCGGCCGGATCCGGCTGCAGAGCACTGAGCCGAGACCCGGAATTTGCAAAATTATTTCTGGTTGAATTCCAGGATCGGATTGTTTATGCCAGAGATTATTTCGATAATATGCATCAGGAATTCATAAATTCCCTGAATCTACCGAATGATGTTCTTGAAAAGATATATCACGCAAATGCGGAAAAATTAATAAAGGAGTGATTTACTGTGGACAATGAAAAGAAATTAGCGGTCAACGGCGGTGAAAAGGCGATTCCTTCCTCTTTTAAAGGGCGTTATAATTTTGGTGCTGAGGAACGCGCGGCAGTACTGGCGCTCATGGATGAACACATCAATTCCGGCAGCATGTTCGGTTATCAGGGTGCACAGGAGGAGGCGTTCGGCAAGGAGTTTGCGGAATTCCTCGGCGGCGGATATGCCGACGGCGTCAATTCCGGAACCAACGCGGTCTATGTGGCGATCAAGGCGCTGCAGCTGCCGCCTTTCTCGGAAGTGATTGTAGGATGTGTGACAGATCCCGGCGGGATCATGCCGATAGTGCTCAACAACTGCATTCCAATCGTAGCCGATGTCATGCCTGGAAGTTTCAATACCGGAGCTCCGATGATTGAACCGCTTATCAATGAGCGTACACGGGCGATTGTGGTGGCGCACATCGGTGGAGAGCCTGCCAACATGCCGGAAATAATGGCGCTGGCGAAAAAACACAACTTGATGGTTGTCGAGGATTGTGCGCAGTCGCACATGGCGAAAATCAATGGACGGAATGTCGGATCCTTTGGCGACGCCGGCGCTTTCTCGCTCATGTTCGGCAAGCACATGTGCACCGGCGGCCAGGGGGGGGCGGTTTTTACAAAATCGGAGGAAATGTATTGGAACATCCGACGTGCCGCCGACCGAGGCAAGGCGTTCAATATGCCTCCTGGTTCCACAAATGTAATTCCTGCAATCAACTGCAACATGGATGAACTCCACGCCGTCATAGGCCGTGTTCAAATCAAGAAACTTCCGGATATAATCGCAAGGCGCAAGGCGTTTGTGAAACTCCTGACGAAAAAAGGCATGGACAAGTTGAAGGTTGTGAAGATCCCGGAACTGCCTGTGTGGGCCGATCACTGCTACTGGTGGTGGAGGCTCCGGATTGATCTTTCGGCATTGAGATGCAGCAGGAGTGAGTTTTTTGCGGCGTTGGCTGCGGAAGGTCTGGCGGTTAATCCCAGCTATCGTGGAGCAATGCCTTCGACATTCGCATGGTTCCAGAACCGGGCCGACAAGTTTCCATGGAATGCGCCACAGTATAAAGGCGATCCAAAGCGTGAATTCCCGTGTCCGAACGCCAACAAAAGCATGGAAGAGCATTTCATACTGCCTTTTTATGAAACTTGGGGCGAGGCCGAGGCGGATGCGATCCTCAATGCAATACGCAAAGTTGAAAAGGTAATGGCAAAATAAAGTATTTTCTAATGCGGCATATCCACAACTGATTAGTGTCAAAGTATCAGAGTATCATGGTGTCAAGATTTTTATCTGACACATTGACACAGTGATTTTCCAAAGGGAAAGCACGATGACACTCTGACACAGGAATCATAAGTAAATTTGGGATGGAAGTCTGAAGAAAAGGAGCTCTGACACATGAAGAAGGTTAAATTTGGAATTATCGGAACAGGCGGAATTGCAAGACTGCATGCTGAGGCGCTGAAGGCTACGGACAACGCAGAACTTTATATTGTATATGACAAAGTTGTGGAACGCGCTGTTGCCTTTGCGCAAAAACACAACTGCAAGGTGGCTTTAACTTTCGAGGAACTGCTTTCATCTGATGTCGAGGCCGTAACCATTGCAACGCCGAGTGGGCTCCATGCGGAAGTCGCAATTCCAGCTGCAAGGGCTGGGAAGCATATCTTATGCGAAAAGCCACTGGAGGTGACTGTAAGCAAAACCAATGAACTGGTTCGTACATGCGAAAGCAGCAATGTCCGCCTTTCCGCTGTTTTTCAATCTCGATTCAGCCATTCTGTCCAAGTTATAAAAAAAGCGGTGGATGCAGGACGTTTTGGGGAACCGGTTCTTGCAGCTGCAAGCGTCCGCTGGTACAGGACTCCCGAATATTACGCCAGCGCCACTTGGCGTGGCACTTGGGCTCTTGATGGCGGTGGTGCATTGATGAACCAGGGCATTCATACTGTCGATCTTCTGGTGTATTTCAATGGTGACGTCTCGGAAGTGACTGGACGAATCGCCAGGCTCATGCACAAGTCTATTGAAGTTGAAGACACCGTGGTGGCTATGATTAAGTTCAAAAACAATTCATTGGGAACTATAGAAGCCAGTACAGCCTGCGCTCCAGGTTTTGCGCGGAGGGTTGAACTTTCCGGCACGAAGGGCAGCGTCATGCTGGAAGACGACCGCATCATTCGCTGGACTTTTTCCGAGGAACGCCCGGAGGATGAGGAAATCCGGCGAGTCTGCGGTCTCGGAGAGGGACTGCGCGGCGGTTCAGGCGATCCCAACGCCATTTCATCGGAAGGGCATAGGCGCCAGATTTCTGAGCTGGCCGAGGCCATTTTGAATGGCCATGGCCTGACAACGCCGGGAGCTGAAGGCAAGCGCGCGGTTGAATTGATTTGCGCAGTTTATGAGTCAGCGCGTACCGGGACAACTATAAAGTTCCTGTAATAAGTTTAACCACTAATCGGCACTAATTTGGCACTAACAAGAATTAAAATATAACCCTTGCCGTGATTCTGCTTTTGTTGCAAAAGCAGAATCACGGCAAATATTCGTTAGTGTGAAATTAGTGTACACTAGTTGGACACAATTTACTATTTTTTAAAGATACTGCGTACTCG
>CAZION010000182.1:0-13328 GCA_964540865.1 uncultured Victivallis sp. | reverse complement strand
GCTTGTTCTCTTCTGTAAGTTTTCCGCTCTCCCAGTTCCATTCTTTGATTATTTCGCCACCACTGTCCATTTCCGATTGCGCTGAGGCTAAAAAACAGAAGATAAATCCAACAGACAATAATGTTTTTTTCATTGGATAATTTTGTCCTTTTTTGTGATATTTGCGTTGTTAAGCGTTTATTTTGCGTAAACATTCCAGCAGTCGCTTGCCGGACGAGGTGTTACATAAAGCTCACGGCTGAATTGTGACGATACATGCCCATCAAAAAACAAAACATTGGCCGCTCTGTCTCCACCATGGCGATATGCGGCATAAGGACTGCCGACACCTATAGGATTTGCTCCGGATTGCGAAACATTCCACGTATATGAGTCTAAATGAGCGATTTTAGCCGATGGTGATTGGATTTTAGGGAGACGATAACAGGTGATTGTGTTGGCGTTATACCAGGTTACCCCGCTGTCTGTGAAACCTTGATAATTCATGCCGTAATTCACAAGTTGCGCCAATCCGTTGCTTCCCAGCACCGGTGATTTGACGTTGGGACATATCAGATCCAGCGGAATATTGTACGAGTTTAAAGGGATATCCCCCGCCCCTTGGATTGGCAAAGCCTTTCCAAGATAATAGTCTTGAAATAAGACAAGGTCATACCATATTCGTGTTGGACTGCTGGATTTGTAATGAATGGGCCAGTAATCTTTGCTGTCGCCTGCATAGAGCATGCCGGCCAGGCCCAATTGTTTAAGATTTCCGGCGCATTTTATGCTTCTCGCTACATCCTTCGCCTTTCCCAATGCCGGCAGCAGCATTGAGGCTAGAATTGCGATGATCGCAATTACGACCAGGAGTTCGACTAAAGTAAATTTAATTGAGCGCGTCGCCCTGCGGGCTATGCCTTGGCAAGCCGGGAGTTCGACGAGTGTGAAAATATTGACGATTGATGATTTCCTATTTTCAATTTTCCCCTTATGTATTAATTCCTTAAATCGGCAATCGAAAATCGTCAATTGGCAATTGCCTGTTCGTTCATTATCGGATTTGCATGTGTTCATTTTTCAAATCCCTCCTTTTACATAATTCAGTCAGTTCGGTTTTATTTCTGCCAGAATTCGCGTTTATTTTAGATTGAACTCTTCTATTGAGTACATTATAATATAAAAATTGAAAACAGTCTATCACGAAAACGACAATTGTTTGCACGAAAACGACAATATCATGGGCACAGCAGGAAAAACAAAATGGAACAAGAAAAAGTTCATCATAAAGAATTTCATGAAGGATGATTTTCCGCTGTTCATAAATCAGGTCCGCCAGATAGACCAAGGAGCGCACACGCATGACTTCACCGAGATTGTGCTGATAGAAAAGGGGAGCGGTGTCCATGTCACCGGGCAGGGGCGCACTTCTATATCCATGGGGGATGTCCTGATCGCACCGCAGGGTGCTGTCCACGGGTATGAGAACACGGAGAATCTGCAGATTATGAATATCATATTCGATATTTCCCTTTTGAGTTTGCCGAATGGCGACATTTCCGAACTGTCAGGATACAATATGCTTGCAGGACGTGGACTGAGAGATTCAAATGGGCTACCCTCGGACGGAGAGTTCACCTCATTGAATCCGGAGGAGATCAGGCACATTTCAGGAATCGTGCAAAAAATGAGACTTGAGCTGGCGGACAGGCGTCTGGGATACAAATCCGAGTGCGTTTCCCTATTGGTGTCACTGGCTGTTTTCCTTGCCCGGAAACCGGGCGGAGAACAAAAAAATACTCGCTATGCGTCAAACGGACAGCTTGACAATGCGCTTAATTACATGGAGAGGCATTGGCGCGAAAAACCGGATATAGGGCATCTGGCGAAACTCTCAAACTTCTCTCTGCGTAATTTTGAAAGGATATTCCGTAAAAATGTCGGGTGCTCTCCAGTTTCGCACATGATTGAAATAAAGTTGAGGCAAGTCAAGAATCTTCTTAAGAATTCCAAGAAAAACATCTCGGAGATAGCTGCAGAGACGGGCTTCGGTACCGGAGCTTATCTGGCGCGTCAGTTCAAGAAGAACTTCAGCATGACAGCAAAAGAATATCGCATCTTCAGCGCCGCAAATGCGGAGAGAGGCACGCAATAAATCCGCTGACGTAACTTTAATAAAATGATAATTTTCCGGTAGCCGGAAAATTATATCTTAAATCTTGATGACAAACGGCGATATTATAATAGAATGGCTGAGAAATGAAATTATCTCGGAACGGTTGCGTCCCGGAGACAGGGTTCCATCTGAATATGAGCTGGACGAGCGTTGTTGTCAGTTCTGACGACATAGCGTTCCATCTGATTTCCGCGCTGAAAACCACTGGAAAGAAGGTTCCGGAGGATGTTTCAGTCAGCGGATACGGCAATTTGAGGGAGACATGCGCTCTTTTCGATTTGACCAGCGTAGAGCAGCATGGTTTCGATCTGGGCGCCTTTGCTGCCAGTCGCCTGATTGACAGCGGGATACTTATGAACTATATTACGCACAGTTTTGAACCAATAATTGTTTCAATGGGGCCGGAGATGAAATCTTTAACTATTCATGGGATAGACGAAGTTTTGGACAGAAAACTCAAAGTCTTGTCCAGAAAAGAAAATCTGAGTTTGAACAGGACAATAAAGAAGATCCTAAGCGATTCCTTTGGTATTTCAGGAAAGGTTAAAAGGCCGGATCATTCAGATGATTTCGCCGAGTTCCTGGGGAAATGGAAGGAAGATGAAGCTGATGAAATGAGAAAGTCTCTTGAGTTTTCCAGAAGCGTTAACATGGAAGACTGGAAATGAGGAAAATCCTTCTCGATACAAGCGCATATATTGCTTTTTTCAGCGGTGATAAAAAAGTCTTTTCCGCCATATCTTCCGCAGAAGACATCTATGTTCCGGCTGTAGTGGCAGGAGAACTTCATTCCGGTTTTGACGTGACGGCGAAAGGAACTGCGAGACGAAGGGAATTCGCTGATTTTATTAGGAAGCCTACCGTTAGCATTGTTCCAGTGATTGAGGAGACGGCGGAATTCTATGGCAAAATAATTGCAGCTCTCAGGAAAAACGGGACACCTATTCCCATAAATGATGTCTGGATTGCCGCAAACGCTTTTGAAATCGGCGCGGTAACGGTAAGTTATGACAAGCATTTCCTTAAAATCCCGGGTCTTATGCTCTGGGATGATATAAATGCCTGAGCTGATTTCGAAATGCAGGAAAATGTTGCCATAGGAATTATGGATTTTCCTTTACTGAACTCAAGGTTTTCTCCATGCGGCACCGGCGGAAAGTAGCATTGAGGCCTCGTCCGGCCCCCATGATCCGGATTTATAGGGGTAGAGTTTTCCGGTTTCCGGCGAATCCCCCGCTTTTTCCCATGCGTCAAGAACGGGGGTAAGGAGGGACCAGGATACTTCTATTGTATCATTCCTTATGAAAAGGGTTGAATCGCCGAGCATGCAGTCGAGCAGAAGTCTTTCATATGCCTCCGGAGGTTCCCCTTTGAATATATCCTTGTAGAAGAAATCCATAACGAGATTGCCCATGCAAAGTTTCGGGCCGGGCTTTTTCGCCAGGATGTTAAGGGCGAAGCCGTCTTCAGGCTGAACATTCAGGACGAGGACGTTCTGAGGGAGATCGTCCGGAACCATCGGCATGAATATGGAGTGGGGTATTTTTTTGAATGTGATTGCTATTTCACTGACTCTTCTCGACATCCTCTTTCCGGCCCTGAGATAGAAAGGCACGCCGTTCCATCGCCAATTATTTATTGCCAGTTTTGCGGCTATGAATGTTTCGGTTTGCGAACCCGTCTTTACCCCTTGTTCTTCGGCGTATGACGGAACATCCGCACCGTCAATCTTGCCGGACGAATATTGGCCCCTTACAATATAATCACCGAGATTTCCGACAGGGAACGGATGTATGGAACGGAGGAGTTTCGCTTTTTCATCCCTTACCCGATTCGCTTCAAAAGATGCAGGCGGCTCCATCGCCACAAGGGAAAGCATTTCCATCATGTGGTTCTGGAACATGTCGCGCAGGAGCCCTGTCTGGTCGAAATATCCGGCCCTGTGCTCGACCCCGATTGACTCAGCGACAGTTATCTGTACATTGTCAACATAGCGGTTGTTCCAGACCGGTTCGAAAATCGCATTGGCGAAACGCAGCATGAGTATGTTCTGGACAGTGTCCTTGCCGAGATAATGGTCTATGCGGTATATCTGTTTTTCACGCAGGTATTTCTTGATCTGCTCTTCAAGTTTCATTGAGCTTTCAAGATCCCGGCCGAAAGGCTTTTCAATTATTATGCGCCTCCATTTCGCCTCATTTTCCTCTTCGGTAAGTCCGGATGCGCTGAGGAGTTCCACTATGCCCCCGTAGAGGACCGGAGGTGTCGCCATGTAAAATATTCTTCCCGCCTGACCGCCGGGATATTTTGACTCGCAGGCGGATAATTTTGAAGAGAGCGCGTTGTAAGTTTCAATGGCGTCATAGGCTCCGGCGACATAATAGACATTCTGGAGGAAAATCTCCAGCATTTTTCTTGGCATGTCGGATTTTACGGAATCCCGTATCGCCTGTTCCGCCTTTTCCCTGAATCCTTCATCATCCATCGGGGTTCTGGCGCATCCCACAACGGAAAAATTATCCGGAAGCAGATCCTTTTGGAAAAGCCTGAAGAGAGATGGGATGAGTTTCCTGTAGGCCAGGTCTCCCGACGCACCGAAAATAACAAGTGAGCAACTGCCTGGAACATTTTCCATGCAGTTGCCGTTTTTGCATGACTGACCAATTGAGTTTGGATTCATATTGCCTCGGTAATGTTAAAGACTGTTTTTGGAGTTTTTATTTTATTCATAATGAGTCCACATTCTTATTATCTTGACGGTCGTGATTTCATCAAGTACTTGATAGACTAGGCGATGCTGGATGGTTATACGCCGTGAATAAGCGCCAGACAGATCGCCGACAAGTTTTTCAAACGGCGGCGGAGTATGATATGGATTTATTTTAAGTATCTCCAGTAAACGTTCAGCTTTGGGTTTTAAGCCGGATAGGGATAGTTTCTTAGCGTCTTTTTGCGCTTGGTTTGTGAAGACAAGTTGCCACTTCACCACTTGAGCTCCTTCTTGCATTTCTCAACCGGGGTTTTGAGCCCCACTGCAATCGATTCACGCATCCCGGGGATGGCGGTCAAATACAATGTCTCCTGAACCGCTCTCCAGTCTTCTTCGGAAATAAGGATGGCTGAATGCCGCTTACCTGAAATTTGAATGGGTTCATGGGATTCATATACATCATCAACAAGATTGAAGAGCTGTTTTCTTGCCTCGGTAGCTGTAAGCGTTGTCATCGTTTCTCCTTGTTTACGTACCGGATAATGTACATGTGTGCATAGGGCTGTCAAGTCATAATATGGCGAATGCTGTTATTGCTAGTGTCTAAAACTGTTTGTTCTGCTGTTAATCAAAGTAACTCACATCTCACTCCCCAATAACGGTCGCGATGCTGGTATCTCCGCGGAGGACGCGTTCAAGGCTTTCTGGTTCCGAGAAGTTGAAGACGATTATCGGAAGTCCGTTGTCGCGGCACATGGAAAATGCGGTAGAATCCATTATCTTCAGCTGCTGCGAGAGTGCATCATCGTAACTTAATGTCTCATAGCGTTTGGCATGCGGGTTCTTGTGTGGGTCATCCGTGTAGACACCGTCAACTTTTGTAGCTTTGAGAAGTGCTTCGGCCCCTATTTCCAGGGCGCGCAGGGAGGCGGTGGTGTCGGTTGTAAAAAACGGGGAACCTGTACCACCTGCGAAAATCACAATTTTACCTTCACCGAGGGATTTCACCGCTTTCTCTCGGTCGAACGGTGATGCAATGGGGCTCATCGGGATTGAAGTCTGCACCTCGGCACTGAAACCGGCCGAGTTGAACGCATCACGCAGGCATAGCGCATTCATTACCGTAGCGAGCATTCCCATGTAGTCGGCAGTTACCCTGTCCATTCCGGAATTGACACCCTTCACACCGCGCCAGATGTTACCGCCGCCGATGACGATTCCCATCTCTATCCCCTTGTCGCAGACTGCGCCTATCCTCTTGACGAGGTCGTTCACCGCTTCGGAGTCATATCCACTGTCTGAATCACCTTTGAGAGACTCGCCGCTCAGCTTTAGAAGAACTCGATTGTAAACGTATAATGGATCCATCATTGCACTCCTGTTTTGTTTTAGTTGAATGAAGCAATTGCAAAACTCATCCGCCGCGGCGGACAGGAATCCAGAAGTCAGAATACAGAATTCAGAATGAAATTCGAATTCAAATCCGGATTTATTCTGACTTCTGACTACTGACTACTGACTACTGAATTCTAAATACTTTTGCAATTCTCTTGATCTTTATGTAAAATAGCCATCATTTCACAAAAGCAAAACCGGTTTGGCTTGTAAATAAATTTTGCTGAGCAAAATTTATAAAATGATTAAATGGGGAATAATCGGTTGCGGCAATGTTACGGAGCTCAAGAGCGGCCCGGCTTTCGGGAAAATTCCGGGCAGTGAACTTGTTGCCGTGATGAGGCGGGATGCACAACTGGCAGAGGATTATGCGAAACGGCATGGAGTCCCAAAGTGGTATACCGATGCGGATGCACTGATTGCGGATCCGGACGTGAATGCCGTTTATGTGGCTACTCCGGTCGGTTCACATTTGGAGTATGCGCTTAAAGTTTGTGCGGCCGGAAAACCCTGTTATGTTGAAAAACCGATGACGCGCAATGCCACGGAAGCGCAGACTATGGCGAATGCGTTCAAAGCGGCCAAACTACCTCTTTTTGTGGCATATTACCGGCGGGGAATGCCACGCTTTCTCAAGGTGAAGGAACTGATTTCATCTGGTGCGATCGGCAAGCTTAGCGGTGTTTCCTATCGTCGCGCATCCCCGGTCCGTGAAATGACAGTGGACTTGCCATGGCGATATAGTCCGGAGCTTTCCGGCGGGGGCTTGATAATGGACATCGGCTGCCACACTCTGGATATAATCGACTTCATCACGGGCCCGCTTCAGGATGTGTCGGGAATTGCATGCAATATGGCTTCGCAGTATGATGTCGAGGACAATGTGGTCATGCAGTTCCGCCTTGCAGCCGGAGGACTCGGAACCGCAAGCTGGAATTTCGCGTCGGCGATATCCGAGGAGATGATAGTCTTCTCCGGAACCGAAGGACGGCTTATGACTTCAACCTTCGGACAGGAGCCGGTGAGACTTGAAACAGAGAAGGATGTCCAGCTGTTTGACATACCGTATCCGACACATGTGCAGCAACCGCTGATAACGACTATTGTCGCAGAGCTGCAAGGGCAGGGGACCTGTCCGAGCACAGGCGACAGCGCCATTCGCACCACCCGAGTTTTGGACCGCGTACTGGACAGCTATTACGGCGGACGTGCAGACGATTTCTGGAACCGCCCGCTGCCGTCTCATGAATGATCCTGTTCTGCAATTTCTTCATTTCAGGAAAGCGGAACGCAGGTCTATCTGACCCGCGTCTCTCGGGTCAGATAAACCCGAGTTACTTTAAGAAATAAAGACTGACGCATTACACAAAAGTGCCTTTTTTTTAATAAGGTCTTGACAACTCACCGGCATTATTGTATAATGTTACTAGATATTACTAGTAATGCGAGGCGGTTTATGAGTGAAAATTCCAATATGTGTCTCCATGAGAAAATCACAGAGGATATAAAAAATCTTATTGTCTCGGAGAAGATAAAGTATCGAGAACAAATACCTTCCGTAAATGAAATACGAAAGAAGTACAATGTAAGCCACATAACGGCCCTTAGGGCGTTCAAGAATTTGGTTAATCAGAATTACGCGGAGTGTGTTAAGGGCAAAGGGTACTTCTCAATTTTCAGAAAAAGACCTCAAGCCAACAAGCTCCATGGGGTAATCGCCTGTATGACCCGTCCGTTCAGGGAAGACAACCTGTACGACAATTATTTCAATAGCATAAATCAGGCTGTTCAGAGAGGCTTAATGGCAAAGAAGTTTGACGTTATTTACCCTTTCTGCAATTTAAGTTTAGCAGACAGTCTTCCTGATAATTCTGATTTGAGCTTAGTGAAGGATTCAGGGATAGATTTAACCAATAAGGTGGACGGGTTTATAATTGATGAACGGATTCCTGATTCTATAATCGCCCTTATTAAAAACAAAGTAGACAAGCCTATAGTATTGATAGGACGCAATTCCTCTCTTGAAATTGATTCAATATCTCCAGATAATCTTAATGGGGCATGTAAAGCAGCTGAGCTTTGTTTAAAAATGAATTATAAATATTTTTGCGTCGCCAGAAATGCATCTTTTAATCCCAATAAAAGTGAGAGAACAGATGCCTTTCTCGAAGCATTGAGAGAAAATAACGTCCCGTCCGGGAAAATATTCTGCTTTGATTTCAATATGGATCCATTCGAAAAAACTTTTTCATTAATAGCTGAGAATATAACAAAGGCAGGAAAAACAGTAATATTTTCTCCAAGTGATTCTTTTGCGCGTTGGCTTGCTGACGCTTTTGCCATAAAGGGAATTACAATGGGCAAAGATATAGGTATAATAAGTTCTGAAGGGCTGGGGTATTCGACAATACGGAAGCCACATATTTCTACAGTTGATATACATCCTTCTGAAATGGGGAGAAAAGCTGTTGAAATACTTTTGAGCAGGGTCCATGGGACAAATTGCGAAAGAAAGCAGAATTATTCTGTCCCTGCAACACTTCAGATGGGAGATACCCTATGATGGTTGAGATAATGTCTGAATTCAGGTTTTTTCAGTTGACTCAAGTATTTTCACTAAGGAGGATTTATGCACAAGCACTTGTCTAAATTGGAACAAATGAAAGGCCGGGTTGATTGTCTATCTTGTTGTTTTGATGCGAGGCATTGCACGGAAAGGCGAAAGTTCACGTTAATCGAACTTCTGGTTGTTATTGCTATTATTGCAATCCTGGCTTCCTTGTTATTGCCGGCCCTGGGTAGGGCCCGCGAGGGTGCTAAAAAGATAATTTGCACCAACAATCTTAAACAGACAGGTTTAGCCGTTGCCATGTATCAAGACGACTGGGGGGATCTTTTCCCGGGCGGTAAAGCAGGTTCAGCCCCGTTCTATACAGGTCTTGAACCTTACACCAACATCAACCCGTCGAAAGCGCCTTACAGTTGCGCAGCGGCTCAAATATACTGGTGTCCCTCAGACACATTACGGGCAGAGCTGGCTCCAACAATCACAAGACACCATCATAGTTATGGGATAAACAGTTATATGTATTGGAACGCGTTTGGAAACGATAATATGAAGCGTCAAAGAACCATTAAAAAGCCTTCAAAGATGATGTATCTGGTTGATGCAAAGGATACTCGGGTTGGCTCTGAGGGAAATCCTGTGTCGTTTAACTTTAACGTTTATCCTTTTAAGGCAACCGCATCTACTGAAACTGCTGTTGATTTCCGGCATAACAGGTCCGCGAACTGCTTGTGGGGGGATTTGCACGTTGATTCGGTCGTAATAGAGGATATCTGGAACACTTCGACTACATATAATTTTGAGTCTCCATAAATTAAATAGACAAATAAAAGCGAGGATCGAATTATATCATGAATAAACGAGAATTCAGATTGTTGACTAACGGAACTGCGGCTTTGATCGCATTGGCCTTTAGCTTGTTTGCCTGCTTGCTTTCTGCCGATGACGATCCGTTGGCTGGCAGGCATCGTTGTGCGCTTGATCTGTCGAAGATGATTACGCTGGCGGAGAACGGCAAAGCCTGCACCGAGATTGTGGTCGGCACAAAGCCTTGCCCTGTCGTCATATTTGCAGCACAGGAATTGAAGATGTTTCTTGATCAATCCGCTGGTGCGGATTTTAAAATTGTAAATCAGAAAAATGGAGAAACTCCGGCGATATTTCTTGGTGATTGCGAGGCGTCGAAAACGATGGGAATAGATGTTGCAAATCTGCCCCGTGATGCGTTTGTAATCAAATCCTCCGGTCAGGATATTGTCATCGCCGGACGAGACGACCAAACCAAAGATCCGATAAAAGGGAATTATCTTTGGGGTATGTTATACGAGCGTGGAACTCTTTTCGGAGTGTATGATTTTTTAGAACGGTTTGCCGGAGCACGTTTTTTCTTCCCCGGGAAATATGGCACAGTCGTACCAAAGACAAAAACTTTAAACGTGCCGCAGATGAAAATCTATGAACAGCCGGACTGTCTGACTCGCCGTATATCACTATTCAGTGACCGGGAGGCGAAGTTTTGTTGGTATGAGGAACAGTCTCCAAAGGATATTACTGAGACGCTCACTATCATGAGTCTGCGAAACCGCATACAAACGCAATATGTGCCAAATTCGCACGGCCTCGCGCGCCGGGGGTTTATCACGCGCTGGGGGAAAACTCACCCAGACTATTTCGCCTTGCGTGCTGATGGCACGCGCTCCACCGATAGTTCAGAAACGCATTGTGGTCATCTCTGCTTCAGCAATGAGGGGTTGCGAAAGGAAATATTTGAGGACGCAAAATCATATCTGAATAGTGAAGACGCAAAAGTCAGGGGGGTGTACGAAGGGAGAGGTGATAAATTCGGATGGGATATATCCGCTCACTTCCCTGGTTATTTTGATCTTGGTCCTCAGGACGCTCTGGGCGAGGGGAACTGGTGTCATTGTGACAAATGTTGGCCCTATTGGAAAAATAACCGGCAAAGCGACTTGATCTGGGGCATGGTTGCCGATATTGCGAACCGGTTAAAAAAGGAAAACATTCCAGGATTCGTCACTTGCTCCGCCTATGCCGATTACACAGCTATTCCCAATCTGAAACTGCCTGATAACATCTATGTGTCATTGTGTCCAACAGGGCCCTGGGCACTGGGGACAAAAATGGGAAAAGCCGATCATCAACTTATTGTTGAATGGGGCAGCAAGTGCAACCAACATCTTGAATTGAGGAATTACATGAATGAATATGGCGGCGGGATTCCTAAAGGTGTACCGCCCGTCAGTTCACACTTAATCTCCAAGTATTATGAAAAAACAGTGCCTTTCATTAACGGCGCTTATGTGCAGGCCAACATCTCCTATGCGCTTCACAACCAGTTTCCCAACGGCTATTTCATTTATAAATATCTGTGGAACTCCAAACTTGATATCAATGAGTTGCAGGCAGATTCCATGTCTAAATTGTTTGGTCCCGCCGCTAAGCCCATGGGTAAGTTTTTCGAGAGGCTTGAAGGGATATGGACTAAGTCGTTTGCCGGAAATATTATTGAAACACCGTTGGGACCGTCTTTGGCGGTTCGTTCAGACCGTGAGGTTTGGGATACGATATATACGCCTGAGGTTTTCAAAGAATTTGATGCGCTGTTTGGAGAAGCTGAAAAACTTGCCGTCTCTGATAGCGATGCTAAAATGAGGGTGACGTTTTTCCGTGACAAGTATTTGGGCGAGATGAAACGTGCAAGAGACGCGTACTCTGGCCTTAAGCGGGAAATTGATGATCTCGTGCTTGATGTCGCTCCGGCCAAAGTCCCGATCATTCTTGATGGCAAACTTGATGACGAGGCATGGAAAGCATGTCTGCCGGTGTATCTGGTGCCCATCGACGGCGCGGCTAACTTGGTGAAGACTGCAGTGCGCGTCTTGTGGAGCCCCGATACTTTATACGTTGCATTCGACTGTGAAGAACCAAAAATGGCTGCGCTAAAACTGACTGAACGCCTGCGCGATGACAAGGAGCTCTGGCAGGACGCGTCCGTGGAAATTTTCCTTAATCCTTCCAATGACCGTGAGAACTACTACCAGTTTACGGTGAACGCCCGTGGTGTTGTATCCGATGCCGCCATCAATGGCAAGGGAGGCTTTAAGCGCGAAAATGTCAATTTGAACTGGAGTTGCGACTTGCAGGTTAAAACCGCGTTAGAAAAAGATCGCTGGATAGCAGAGGTGGCGATCCCGATTAAGTCACTAAAACCGGAGGGAGTCAAGCCGGGAGAAACATGGGTGGCCAATTTCAACCGTTCACGCAATATACTTAATGCGGACAAGGGTGAGAATCAATATTTCTCATGGAGCCCGTTCCTTAAAAATGGATTCCATGACCTATACAAATTTGGACGCATACGTTTCTCGGACAAAGCTGAAGACAGAAGCGATTGTATCCCATTGGAAGGAAGTTTCGAGGGTAAATTTTCGGGCCGGATGCTGGGCCCATGGTATTTGCCGACTAAATCAGAAGAAAAGCCGTGTATTAGCATCGACAGCACGACCTACAGGGAGGGCTGCCAAAGTATTTGTATCACCAACATTGACGCCAAGCCGGATGACCGACCCGGCATCGGGATCAATATGCCGACTCTTAAGTCGGACACCAAATATCTGTTGACTTTTTGGATAAAGGGAGAAAATATCAATAAGCTGACCGATAAATATTCCGGGGCTCTGGTAAACATAATATGGCCGGGCCGGAAATATAACGAATTCTGGCCGGTCGGTGGATACTCCGGCACCTTTGAATGGACAAAACAGGCCATTGAATTCAAAACGCCGCCAGACCCGAACAAGGATGGCGAGAAGGCTTTCCTTAACCTTCGTCTTCAGTTCGCTTCTGGGAAGGTTTGGTTCGATGACGTGAGAATCCGGGAGATAAGTGACAAAGGTGAGATTAAGTGAAAACGAGAGAAAATCAAACGGTTTATGAGCGCATGTTGGAATGTGCGGAATGGCAGCTTCGAAATCAAGTAAAAGATCGGCTTGACGCCAATAGCGGACGGTTCATCCGATCCTATGACAAGGCCAGCGGCAGTTTGATTTATACGGGCAATTGGCAGACGGGTGCGGCGCTGATGTCCCTCCTTTCGGTTTATCGCCGTACCAAAGATGCGAAATATTTGGAAGCGGCGGAATATGCCGGGCACTATCTCATGTCACTTCAAGTATTGGACCCGCGTGAGCCTCGATATTACGGTGCAATCAGGGAATTGACACCGCAGTCGATTGAATTTGCTCCCAGGGACGCGACTACCGCAGCTTGGGCTTTGGTCTGGTTATATAAATTTACCGGTGACGAAGAATACTTGCGGCGTGCGGTGTTGTTTGGCGACTTCCATTTGAAGTACTGTATGTGTGACGGCTGGCCCCGATATGCCTGTTACATGGAAAGAAAATTTCCCGACTTCTATGCCCGTGGCTCGTTCCAATCCGGAACCGGACTGTTTTATTACGACCTTTTCATGGCTTCCGAGG
>CAZION010000181.1:0-13408 GCA_964540865.1 uncultured Victivallis sp. | reverse complement strand
TCGGATACCGCCATTCCCTGTCCCAGTGGGTATGGGGGATCACATAGGCTTTCTGGGATTTTTCATTTTGATGAACGCCGTCATTCTTCTTCACAAGGTCACCCTTCCAAAATAATATTTTTGATTTCATCGAAACTATCGCAGAAATAATTACATAGGTCACGGATGCCACTCCCGATGATGTTTCCGCTTGAAAATCCTATTGTCGGATACCCCATATTCGAGTTCACATAGGCGATTGTCCTGTCCCTGAACGAAATGAATTCCACTTTTACATCGCCGGTTCTCAATATGGATACGACTCCATTCCTGCCAGTCCGGAAAAAGCCATCACTGCATTCATTGACCAAGCCAAGATCCTGTCCGGTATTGATCAATCCAAGACCATGAGCCCTTATTTTCTTGGAATTTCTCTCCATTTGCATTATTTCCACAGTTGCCCCACTTAATTAATAACGTTATTAATTATATCAATAAAGGGAGACATTTGCAAGTATTTTTGAGAGAATAATTTATATTTTTCACAATGCGTCAGTTTCTTGATCGGGTGCAGTGACTGTTCATGCCTGTGTTACTTCAGGTCTCTGCGCTTCACGTATTCTCCCAATGCAATAACCTGCTCAATGTTGCCGTTTGGAGGAAGGATGTCACCGATATTAATGAAACCCCTGCTGCGAAACGTATCCATAATACGGTCCGCGAATTTAAAAATTACATCATTGGAAAGGTTTTGACAAAAAAGGGAAGAAGGAATACCACAAAAAGCATACATGTTGTCGGGGAGCGCTTGACCCAGTTCTTCGACTTCATAGTTGAACATTGGTGCTGGAGTGCATCCGTCAAGCAAATCAAAACCGGTCTCGGAAAGTAAGGGGAAATGCCCCTTGAAATTACCATCAAGGTGTGTTGAGACAAACTTGGATTTCTCGTGGAGTATCGCCGTGGCCTTTCGATAGAATGGAATGCAATACTCCTTGTACAATGGCGGTGCAATTAGATTTTCATCAGCGTGATCGGATATGATGACAAGTCGTTGCGGTCCATGCGCAGCCAGGTGAATGAGTTCCATATCTTTTGCTTCCTGCAAAACTAAGAGGTCACGGATTTTCTCAGGACAATCAGCTATCGCATAAATTGTTTTTTCGAATCCCATATACTCTTGCACCAATTTGCCGAAAGGGGATCGCGGGATGACAATATCCACCTCTCCCTGCTTACCAAGTTCTGACAAAACTGCAGCTACACGATCATATCGCGGTGTGTAATGCTGGGATTCGATTACAAGCTTCAGAATCTCAAGGTCTTCGACAGACTTAACAAAGTGTTCACAGGGACACCAAGTTCCGTCTGATGCCAGCTGGTCCATGTGAACAAGGGTACCTCGCGAAGTATGGAAAACCACCTTCCTTTCCGTTTCATCTTGCTCGACAATTCGTTTCACACCTTTCGAATAGTCAATGTCATACCAATCATATATGTGAGCATGAAAACCCCAATCAAAGTGACGGTAGAAGGTCATCAACGAAAAATGGCTGAATTCCTCTGGTATGGTTCCTCGATACTGGTGGATAGGATCCGAGTCCGGGATAAAAGCTCCAGGCGAATGTTTTCGTGCTTCGCCAGGCGGCGTACGATGAAAGATATACCAGTCCGTGATATCGGGAATGAACGGTACCATTGAAAGTTTTTTCTCCTCCAACACAGAAAAGAAGCGGTCGCGATGAGATTTGGTGTTCATTATTTCTCGTCCTTAATTATTTGGTATTTGGTTGGCATACTGTCTTTTTTACTGAAATAGAATCCTAGCTCTTTCAGCCAAACTCCTCAATACCTCCTGATGATTTCGTCCACCAGGATTTTACCGTCGAACAATTTGACGATCAGCTTGTGCCCCTTCAACTGGCCGATATCTTTGATCATCCCCGAGTTTTTCGTTAGCGCGATGTTGCTGGCCAAGTCGTTGCCGTCGGTATCGAGATAGTATTTAAGGGAAGGCTGGGCAAGTTCTTTTTTCATTTTGATTTTCAGGCTGTCTCCGCTCTCCTCCAGTTCCATCACCTGCGGAAGACGCACCAGGCACACCACGTCCTTCGGAGGGATAGACAGTGTCGCCATGCTTTTTCCCCCGGTTCCCTTTACCGGCACTTCCTCATCATACATGGCCTCGACATAGTGTGTCCCCGCGCTGGTCTTCACCTCCATTATCTCCCCTTTCACCTCCGTGTCGTTCTTATTGTAGATGGTGTAGAGGTGCTTGCCCTCCACGGGGAACTCATTGGCGTAGACATAATCAAATCTGGTTTCAACAAAAGGTGTCGGGTTGAGTGAAGCGAACGCGTCTCCGTTCTCCTCCATCACCTGTCCGGTCTTGGACAGGTAGCTGGTCTGATTGCCTTTCAGATCACCCCTGGCGTTGCCGATGCCATTGAAGAAGCACCGTCTGCTGTCAACAGGGAAAGTGCCGGCGGTCTGCCCCCATTCAAACAGTTTGACCTCGGGGAAGCAGAACCTGAAAAAGCAAAGGTCGTAGTTGTTGAAGTCCTTGGCGTATGGATGGGCAAAGGTCTGCGCCCAGGCACCATCGACAAACTGCGAGAAGTAGTCGGAGCCGCAGAACTCCATCATGAAGGATCCGTCCGGTTTCGCCGATTTGATGGCGTTCCGGATCTTCTCAAGCAGGCGGACCTGGTCGTCAATCAGGTTTTTTGCATGCGGATGGCGGGGGTTGAAGCAGAACAGCGCCTCGCAGGAGGTGTCCAGGTACATTCCGTCGATGCCGGTGTCCTTCATAATCCGCCCATACACTTCGGCCAGATAATCCTGCCAGCCGTGTGCATGCGTGCACATGTTAAACGCGTCCCAGTCCTCGTCCATGTGTCCGGGCTTGTCCATAAAACCCCATTCCTCACCTTTTTCCTTCGCGATCCGCGTGTTCTTGCCACTTACCCGGCTGCAGGCGTAAAAGGTTATCCTGCTTCCCTTCGCCTGGCACTTTTGAATCTCCTCTTTCAGTGCTTCCAAGCCGCCCCATTCCGGATTGTATTCGTAGTCTCCCTCTCCGTTGATGTTATGATCCGACATATCTGGATTTTTCCACCAACCGGCCCATTGAAGGTGCTGATCCCGTCCATCTGGATGGATGTTTTCGCTGGCGATGAAATGGTCGCCCGGATGGAATCCCTTGGTAAATCCGGCGTTCCCAACCTTGTAGTTTACCCCCATAATGTTGAAATTGTTCTGGAACCATTTAGGTACGGGCGGATGCTTGTACCAAGTCTTATGCGCCCAGTCACTGTAGCGTTTCAACGGCTCGGTGCAGATGCCAGGGTGCACTCCGATGACTCCGTCCGGCAACTCGAAAGTCCCCGACGGGGGCAGTTCTTTTTCCAGGTAGAAGATGGCCATCGCCAGGCCGACATTATAGGTGAAAGGCTGTTTCGGTTTATTGTCACGCGGACGCATATTGTTGTAGTCAACCCGCACTTTGCCAGCCTCGTCGGTCTTCTGAAGCAGGATCCCCTTATATGAACCAGTGGGATCCTTGGCCCATACGCCAACTCCACCACCGACAGACGGATTGAAGACGTCCATCACCGGCATAAGGCAGCGTTGTCCATAATCCATCCCGAGCGAATATGACTTGTTGCTCACTATGCCGGTGAGCATCGGCCAGAAATAGTAGTTGTCCTTCAGGTTCTCACCGATCTTGATATTTTCGAGAAAAGGAAAAGCGACCCTCGTTTTTATCTTTCCATCGGAACGGTTGGTCAGTTTCAAGGACCAGGTTATTTCCGGCCCGTCATTCATCAATGCCGTCAATTCGGCGTCCACGGCTACCTTCTCTCCTGAGAGAAGCAGCTTCAACCGTTTATTTTTGCCGTCTTCGGAAATATCCGAACTGTCCACCTTGAAGTCGCGGGAATCAAACCGTTCGTCACCAGCCATCAGATAGAAGAGAGGACTCCCTCCGGATTCATTCAAACAACTCATGCCGATGTGCTTGTTTATCAGCTTGTCAATCCGCGCCCCATTTTCCAGGGATATCTCGCAGCGGACGTGTCCATTCTCCAGAATAACAAGTTGCTCGGATGGTTTTGAGATGCTGGCCGGAGATTCCGCCTGTATCGCCAATGACTTGGCGGTCTTTGGAGGCCTGACGATTTCGGTGACTGTCGTCTCGAAATTCTCCGTGGTGGCGGCCTTGATGCTCTTGAAATATTCCTCGCCCCGGGCCTGATTGGAAATGCTGACCTCGTCGAACTTGCCTTCGAGTGGACCTTGCGTGGGCTTGATATCTTCATCCAGGCCAACTCCGATCGTCAGATCGCTCAATTTGTATTCTCGAGGAACTGCAGGAGTGTCCTTTGACATTACAAGCTTGCCGTTGACATAGACTTTCAATCTTTTGCCGTCGCAGACCCCAGCAACGTGCTGCCAGATGCCAGGCTTCAGCACGCCTGTCTCCGTCTCCACACTGGTGTAACCGAGCTTCTTGTCCCAGACAGCGAAAAACACACGGGTGGGATCCCATCCGATTACCCCCAGCTGATAACATCCTCCCTTCTTGACCAGGAGGGCTCCCTTGTCCGTATCCTCCCTGTAAAGCCATCCTTCGATGGTCAGCTGGCCGGTCACGCTGGGCGAATCAAGGGACTCTGAATCCGATACCAGCACATACGTGTCTTTTCCATTGAACCCGACTGTCCCCCCTTTTTTTCCCTGTTCCCGTGACACCTCGCCATAGATGATGCCATTATTGCCGTAGCCTGATTTGTCCGCCACGGACTTTCCTGATTTCTCTTCAAAGGAATAGGACAATACAACTTCCTTGGATGGCGGCGCCTCGTCGGCTTGAAGCTGCGACACCGATCCACTAAGAGCAAGGGACATGATGACAACCTCCCGTTTCATGAGTTTGAAAAACGACAAAAGGCGAACCTCTTCGATTGATCTCTTCATTTGAAAACTCCATTTTTATATCCCCATCTTTTAAACTGATTCCGTGAACGTTTTTGGATCCATCGCTACTTCATGTTTGATGAAAGCAAGGTAACGGTAAGTTCCAATGACACCTGGTTGTCCACCACATATCTGTTGTTGTTTTGATTGCAGAACCAGATGGTGTCGTTAGCTTCAAGGTCAATGGTATCCACGGCGACAACGGGGATCCAATTGTTTTTACTACATAGTCGGCCACCAAGGGGAAGATTCCGAACCCCCTTCTCATATACAAGGCAGGAGATATCCACGTAAGTCTCCTTCTTCACCTTCAAATCGGTCCAGACGGCGCGGAAAGTGTATCTGCCCGCACGCGGAGCCTTGAATTGAACTATGTTCCTTGTAGCATCTCCATACTTATCGTTGCAGGAGTTTAAAATCAACTTGTTCGCAGGCGCAGTCCACCCTCTGAAACTAGGATATTGCACGATGTTGACTATATCTGCCCCCGTAGTGTTTTTAGCGACAACGCACCAGTATTCATTATTACCGTGCTGCAATTGCCATTCCGGGTCGGCGCCCGGATAGGGAGTGCCTTTCCAACCCACGATTCCGCTAATCCCGAACCGGGTACCGCTCATATTACCGATGGCAAGCCCCGTGAGGGTTCCGTCACCTTTCATCTCCTTCATGATGAAGAGTCCATTTTGAATTCCATTTACCTTCATCTTCATGGATCCATTCAAACCCATCATCTCACCTCCATCCCGTCCGAATGCATAAGTCCAGACACCGTTTGGATTGTCTGTCGCGGAGAATTCGGCAGCGGCATCCCATTTTTCAGCGATGGCAGGGGGCGTCGATGCGGGCTGCGATACCGAATCGGCTGCCAGTCCATTATTTACCCCCACCAACGAGAGCAGAGGCATCATCGTTAACAATACGTAACGCATAGTTGTATTACTCCTTAATGTTTAACTTGATCAAGCAATATCTATTGTCAGTTTTCATCATAGTAAGGCTGGACTTCCACAAAATTGAAGATCAACTCCTGTCCTATTGGTCCGCCAGGCTCCTTGCCTCCAAGCCAGTCCGAAATATTGAGCCGCACCTGGCTGCCCTTCGCACGGAAGATCATCTGATGGAGGTTCAGCCAGAAAGGGCTGTAGCTGTTGAATTGCGGGAAATACTTTTTCAACCCGGCTCGGTCAAAGTTTGGGCTGAACACCTGTTGAAACGACTTTTTGTCTAGAATGTCCGCATTGTCGATCTGAATTAACAGGCCATATTTTTCATATTGCGACTCCCCTTTCATGAGGTTTTGATAATCGCCGCTGAACAATTTGACCGAATAGAGGCGTCCGGGAGTCAGGTTCACTATGTTCTGGGAAAGGGTGTTGGGAGCTTTGGCGCTCCGCTTCAAGCGGACGAAAGTATCGCCGTCAGCGTTGCTCCTGTCAATATATCTGCCTTCAAGGTATCCGACCCCCTCCAGGCTTTTTACAGAGACGGCATCGTCTTCCGCTTTTGCAATCTCCCAACCATCAAGTCCCTGGACAAAATCCGGGTTGACGACGTGGGTCAAATGGTACTTGTATCCGAGTTCGTCGGAAAGCAGATTGGTTTTGCCTTCGATGCAATAATGGCGGAAGAGCCGGCTCCCCCATCGGATGTACTCCTCTTCAGCTGCGTGTGCACTATACCAGGAAACCCCTCCCAGACCGAAAAAAGCCGGGTCATTGGCCAGCGTGTTCATAAACATGTCCATATATACCTTATAGTCGAGTGATGGATTGACATTCTGGGTTGTTATTGCGCCATGGCTGGAATAGGCAATATTGGCGAACAAATGGCGGGTTGCCCCCGGCAACTGTTTTTCCCATGTCCGCATGTCGTCTCGATAAACTGAAAATGCTGCGGTATTATTCTCGGGAGGATACCACTCCAGGACAATATTGCCGTTATGTTTAAATACGGTTTCGGCAAATCGCTTGCTGGTTTCCTCCAGGACCATGGGTGTGCCATAGGCGTAAGCATAAAATCTCTTATTCACCAGTTTCGGATCCTGATAGAGCTTGTCGATCGCCTTGGCGATAGCCAGGTAATTAATCTTCAAATCATTTCCCGCACCCGGAAATTCATCCACGATTATGCCGTCGGCAAAAGTCTGGTAGCGACCAACATAGTCGTGCAACCCCTTGTAAATCCTTTCCGTGGCCGCAGCTTCATCGCCTCCGGAACCAGGCAAGCCAAAAGTGAACATCCATTTTTTCCCTTGGTCCTGCCACCACTGCATGTATTCCCGGTAAATTTGGGTGATGTCGTTGGATGCCGACGACGGCTTGAGCGCCCTTTCCAGTGTCGTCATCACGTTGACATTCCGGACGATATGCTTCTGGAGGTAGTGCCAATCGTAAGGGCCATATTCCGTAATACTGGGCTGTTCGTTGAACTGAGTGTAAATCAATTCCGGAATCGCGCGGACGATTAACTTCTCCACCATCAGATTGCCTCCACAGGCAATCTTGATTTTGTGATCGCCTTGAGAGAGGTATCGCATTCCTTCACCCGGCTTCCCTTCTTGTCCATCCCGGACTAATATTTCTGCGTCATCCACAGTAACTGCGATCTGATCACTGGCAGTTCCATTGACCGTGCATGAAAAGAACACCCATCCTTCATAGGGTGTGACGAAGGCTATTTCATAGCTCTTCTCGATTTGCACATTTTCCCGGCGGAGAAGCTCCATTACAAGATTGTTCAACACTTTCATGCCGGAAGTCTTCGAAAACGAAGAGGAAGACCCTTTCCAGGCAAACTGCACTTCGCCTGACTTGGCGACCTCGATGGCCTTTTCATCCCTGGCCGTCACAACAACACGGTATTCGCCTTCCTGGAGGCCAATCATGCTCAGGCTCAATCGGGGTTTTGCTATCACAGGGCAGATGTTTTTCTGACGGACAGTCGAATCCCCCTTTGCGGGCATCAAGCTCGCCTCCAGGGTTCCTTGTCCCAGCGGAGAGAGTCCGCCCAGATCCGCTTCGACGACCACCTGCCCTTTGTCGGCAAGCATTGAGGTGTCAACCGTGACCGGAATGTCTCCGGCGGAAGCAGCAGCCCCCAGGAAAACCGCGACATAAAGGGGAAGCAATCGTGGTAACAGGTCAGAGTTTAAAAGCCGACTTTCCGAAGGACTTCTCATTTTTTATCTCCTTTTATTTTTTTATAGTAGCAAAGGCAAAAAGTGCGAGGAGTATCCAGCGCGATTTTGAAAAATGCTAATTCGGCACCTGAGATACTACACTTCTTGGTGCCGTCGAAAAATTCGAGTTGATATTCGGCGGCGGAGTCGATGCTTCCAGGCTGGACGTTAAGTTCGGACTCCCGGCATTCCTCCCGGCGAAACGCGATGATGAAGCCCTCATTCAGCTCTTCCCGGTCGCATTGGTAGGCGCACCATGTACTATTATCCCCTGGATTATCCGTCAGAGGATAAAAGTCCCCCTTGAAATATTCACGGAAACGCACTGCGTGTCCCATCATTTTATGGAGCCACCCAATCTCGACATCGTTGAAATCACGTTCCAGAAACCCCCAACTTGCCGGCGAAAGCGCAGTAGCCGATGAGACATAGCTCATGAAATTGTAATCATCCATGAACGTACCGTCGGAAGTCAGACCACACTGGAAAGGGACATAATTGATCGTATTGATCGTAATATTCTGACTGACTTCTGGATAGGTTTTGCTCGCGGTGATATCGTCATTGGCATAACAGTGGCTGCGGGAGATCATTTCAAAATCAAGACGCCGACCGCCGCTGGCGCAGTTGTCGATGAGTAGATCTGGAAATCGTTTTTTCAGCGTATCCCAGAATTCATAAAGCCCGGCAATGTGCTTCGCCTCCGAAATACCCTGTCGGTTCTTGGCATCGCTCGCCCTCCATAAACTTCCGGCAAGAGCGGTAATATTAAAATCCTGCCGGTAACAGCCAATGTTATTTTTTCGAATCAGAGCCGATACCGTTTCGATCGCCCAGTCGCGTGCCTCCTTCTGCCCGAGATTCAACAGATAACCGTTGTTACCCCCGGAATTTGCGTCTTGAGGAATGAAAAAATATTCGGGATGCTCCTCGGTTACCGGAGAACCTTGCATGGCGCGTTCAATTTCAAGCCACAACAGAAATTTCATTCCGGCGCCATTGGCGGCCCGTGAAACTTCTTTAAACGAACCATCTGGATGAATGACAGTATTTACGCGCCAATCGCCCACGTGGTCATACCAGGTAGACCAGCCACCACAGAGGGATTTCATATCGACTTCCCTCGGGGCGCCGTACCAACCTGCATCGATCCATAACGTATCGACGGGCAGTTGGTTTTTCTTTACGAAATCAACCATCCTCAACATCGTTTCATCGGAGACGTTGCCCCCTCCGGTCATGAGCGAAAGGCTCGCGTCGAATAGTTTGCCTCGGGAGTTTCGCGGAGATTTATGCTTTATCATAAAACGGCGGAATTGCTTTCCCGCTTCGCGCACAGAGACATCCTCGCGGATGAAGAGCAGTATCGATGGCTGACGGATCGTTTCAGCGGGCAGAACGTGGAAATGGGTTTTCAACATTCCGGCAGAGATCGATACGCTTTCACTGTTAATGATGTCGGCTTTCCATGAACCGGTCCATCCAATGCCGACTTCAATCCCCCGTTGCTCGGAAAGATCGAGCCCGAAAAACGGCATCCAGGCAGCAGAGGAAGCACCCTCGTCGGTATCAAGGGTGAGCTTATTAAAACCGTGCCGCCGCTGGAGGATAACCGGATACTTGACAAAATCGGAACGGCTGGTTTTGGTACCGGTCGTCCTGCGGATAACGATCTCCTCGGAAGGCGTAAGCGCTTCCAAATGCAGCGACATGAAATCCTCAACTATTCCGCTTGGCTCATTGCCTATGGCGACTAATTCCGGAAGCCATTCGACTGCCGGAAAATCTTTATATATCTTTGAGGTGATCAGTAGCCGCAGCAGACCGTCCGGCGCATCATACTGAACTTTGTAAGCATCAAAATCCGGCGTAGATTCAAGTCTGGCTATGTGTTTGTCCCACTCCTTCAAATCAACCGCAACGCCGTCATACAGAAATGCGGGCAGCATCGAGCGGAACGCCGCACCATTGCTCAGATGGAACACTCTGCCATCGGCCATGCTGATGGTCGGATTCACCCAGTCGGCATGGGAACCGCTTGGACAACCGGCGTAATCTTCCGGAAACTCTGTATTAATGGCTTTCAGCACAAACGATTGAGCTCCATTAAGATCAGCGGTCAATTTTTCCGGGGCATCTCCCACCGCCAGAGGATTGCTCTCCGCCAGGACTTGTCCATTCGCTTCGACCTTGAAGATAAGTTTCCCTTTGGCATTTTCGCGGACAATCCCGCCGTCGTGGAAGCCAACCAGTACTTCAAACCGTTTACCCGGTCCCGGCAGTTGTTCGACAACGTGGCGGCTCTGGGAGTGATCGCCCCATCCGCAGTGGTAGTCTAGTCCGTTCAATCGTAATGACTCTCCAGACATGGAAACGCCGTCGCGTAGCTTTCCCCAGCCTATTTTTTCAGTTCGGATTCGAAACGGATCCGCAGACCGGATGCCCAGCAGCGTTTCAATAGCAATAGTGTTTAAAAGTTGATTTTCTGAAATATTTTCCATTTTTTGCTCTCCTGCTTTGTCTTTTCTAAATAATATCGAGCATCATTTCAATCTTTCTCCCAACTTCCACGGCGCACCTAAACTCTTACATTTTATGTTACTTCTTTTTTCTGGCGAAATAATAATAAACTCCTGCCGGAGTTGTGAGTGGGGTATGGTAATGAGCCGCCTGCATGAGCATCGAGTCGGCATGTCCGTCCACCCACAATATATTCAACCCTTTTCCATGCCCGATCGGAGCTTTAGTGCCTCCATAGAGGTAATTAGTGTCCCACCAGCAAAGGTTTAACCACCCCACCCAGCCAGCAGCTGGAAATATGTTATTATGACCATCAGTCACCATGATGGTTTCCTCAGGACGTTCGACCTCCTGTATTTTCTTTTTGCCAACGAGCGGTTGTGTGTCATCACCCAATTGATTATAATTATATCCATACGTTGATACAGTCAGAATGGAACTGGTTGTCGGGCAGCCATGCCTTGTAATGCTCTGCCCCCCTTCCTCCATCGTTCCAGACATGATCATTTGATCATCCCATGCGTAATTCGTGGACGAGCGGGGCAGTGTGCAATTGAACGAACCTGCCGCCGGCATCCATCCGTCGAAAGTGTCGTAATAAAATTGTATGAAATAATTGATTTGCTTGAGGCTGTTGAGACAGCTAGTCTTTTTAGCCTGATCTTTTGCCTGGCTCAAGGCGGGCAAAAGGAGAGACGCGAGGATACTTATAATCGCTATGACTACCAGCAATTCTATAAGTGTAAAATCCACGCACTGTAAGTAGTTGCGGTTTTTCAGGTTCACACCATCGGCCGAACTGCCCGCCTGTGCGTGATCGTACGCAGGCAGGAGCATGAAGTTTTGTCGATTTTTCATTTCAGCCTCCTTTTATTTTAACTTCATACTCTGTTTCAGGCTTTGAATCGAAAACTAAAACGTCACCTTCCCGTTTGGTGACTTCGATCCGAGATTTAGAACCGGTTTGGATAATATGCGTGTTTTTTCCCGGCCATGGATTGGCAAGCGTGCATTGGCAACCGGCGAGGCTTTTGATTTTAACGTGCGTGATCTTTCCGTCCGCCCATCCGGACGAGACCAGAAACGCGCCTTCTGTGCGAAAGCTTTTGAATTCCGCCCTCACGTCCGAAGTCCAGACCGGAAAGACACGGATGACACCGTCCCAGCTTTGGAGCATCATCTCCTGCAAGGGGGCGATTATGCCGAGTGTCTCGGCCCATGCGCCCTCATGACCGAAGAAACGGACGGGCATCGACCAGAAAAGGCCGTTGGAATGACGCCAGCGGCGGACAACCTTCACGAAATCGGAAAAGTCCCGTTCCGGCTTGAACTGTCCACCCCGGATCTCCTGCATGGCTTGGCGGATGAGTTTGTCTATCCAGCCCCAGAACCGCATGCCGTATGTCCATTCGGGTGGGAAACGGTACAACAAAGCCGGACGGAAATCCGGAGGATTGAACTCTTGATGCCGTGATTCCTTCGCCTGCGGCAGGGCGCGGAATTCGTTGTCCCCTTTTCCCGGCGCCAGGTGTTCGATGCGGTCCTGCCATTCGACCTGCAGGTCGAGGTCGGCGTTCAACGTCTGGGCGGCCCGCAATGCCATACGGAGACAGAAGCCGATGTAGTCAATGGTCTGCGTGGCATCGGTATTGGTCTCTGGATTACCATCGAAGCCTTCCTCTCCGAAAGAGGATGGGAAGGCGTGATAGAGGCCGTCCTTGCCTTTCTGTAGGAAGTCGGTGTAAAACAGCGCGCAGTCACGGATGAAGGGATATCCCCGTTCACGGAGGTAGTTTCTGTCCTGGGTGTATAGGTAGTGCCACCAGAAGATTTCCGCCACCCATCCGGTCATGTAGGGCATTCGTCCCATTGGGCCGGTGCCGAATGTGTCATCCTTGGCCAGAATGGGATACCCGCAGATTTGAATGAAAGCGCCACGTGTGCCGCAATAATCTCGGGCAATTTTTTTGCCAATTCCCTGAAAAAATCCCAGGGTGGTGAAATACGCCTCGGCCAGTTCGGCGTGGTTGGCGGTGTGAACACCCCAGAACGGTTGAGTGACGTTGTACTGGGAATGGTAATCGCCTTTCCAATTGGAGTAGTCATTGACGGTGCTGGGCAGAAACAGTCCGGGCGGAACAGTGCCAGCACGATAGACACATCGGCTGGCATGCAGAGTCTCATACCATAGGTTCTCAAGAATTGGTTCGGCGATGGACAGAGATGACGCGGACCAGAAATCTCCGGCGGATTTCGTAGTCTCTTCACTCCATTTTTTAATGATGTCCTGCGAATTGGTGGACACCATGCCGCGGATTCGCTCAAATTCCGCCTTAGCGCCGCCAACGTCCGAGCTAGTTGTGACAGGAACGATGATCCATCCTTCTTCCGGCGGCAGATGGACATACTCAGGCTTTTTCGCCTGCAACTTTTGGTTGTCGTCCATGTCTAGAAGATTGTCAAAACTCATGGAGCGGACTTTGGCGATGCGGATTTGAGCCTCATTCATCGAGCCTGTCTTAATGTGCTCTATGTGCTTTTGATCGCTGAAACAACTCAGCCAGTAACTGAATCCATCGGTAAAGAGCGGATCTGCGTAAAATTTTTGCTGGATGATCGGATGATTGTCACGGCGGATCACTTCGGGCGGCGGCAGCGGCACGGCCGTCGGATGATTGTGGCCAAAAAAACCAGCGTAGTGATTGCGTGCCCAGAACTGGTTGCAATAGAGGTCAAAGGGAGGATCGG
>CAZION010000180.1:0-13737 GCA_964540865.1 uncultured Victivallis sp. | reverse complement strand
GGTGACCATATTTTAAAAACCTGTGTTTTCCCTTATTATTATTTTCAGAAAATCCTCGTAATTCATACCGGCCGCAATCATTGTCTTGACAAATCCGGAATCCGGAGAGATATCGGGATTCGGGTTGAATTCAAGGACATGTATATTTTCATCAGAGTCAACCCTGAAATCAACTCTTCCGTAGTCTTTGCCCATAAGAAGAACATATACCTTGAGCGCTGCCGCCTCCAGATTCTTTTTGAGTCCTGCGCTTATTTTTGCAGGGCAGACCGAAGGTGTTTTCCTGTAGAAAGGATGATCGGCAAGCCATTTCGCCTCGTATCCTGTTATCTTCGGGGTGCCTTCATCAAGTGCTGAAAAATCTATTTCCGAAACCGGCAGTGCTTTCGGAGCCTTGTTTCCTATGATGGAAACATTGAATTCACGCCCTTCGATATATTTCTCGACAAGCACAGGTTCATCGTATTTGGAAAGGAGTGAAGCCACTGATTTTTTCAGGCTGTCAATATCGTAAATCACGGAGTTCTGGCTTATTCCCAGGCTGGCATCCTCGTTTGAAGGTTTTGCAAAAACAGGGTATCCCATCCTGAGTTTTTCAGGAACCGCTTCAAAGACTTCATAGTCAGGCGTCGGAATTCCGTTGGCATTGAAAATATTTTTTGCGAGTATCTTATTCTGCGAAAGCCCCAGGGTTATCGGCTTGTTGCCGCTGTAGGGTATCCCGATAATCTCCCAGAGACCGGCGACATGCATCTCGTGCTTCGATTTTCCATGGAATCCTTCGCACAGGTTGAAAATCATTTCAGGCGAAAACTCCCTTATTTCCGCAAAGCATTTTTCAATGCTGCTGACAGGCATCAGTGCCGGATTGTGCCCCATTTTCATGAGGGTGTCATAGACAATATCGGCCTCGTCCTTAACGGCGACTTCGGAAATGTAGTCAAGGTCGCTGGCCCCGGCATCCGCCGGATCATTATAGGCAATCAAGATCCTGAGTTTCTTCTTCTTCATTTTTCTATCGGCGGCGATCTTCATTATTTTCCACTCATACCTTTTTCAAACCGCATCTTGCAGCAGCTATTTTCACTACATTGTTGAGCATGTCCGCATATGGATATCCGGCAGTTCTGGCTGCTTTCGGGAAACATGAATTGTCCTCAGGATCCGGCAGTATTCCGGGGAGAGGGTTTAGTTCGAGGATATTGGGAATGCCTTCCGAATCAAAACGGACATCCACCCGGCACAAATCCCTTACTCCAAGCACGGTGAAAGTCTTTTTGACCAGGTTGTCAATGAGTCTTTTTTCTTTTGAGGTCAGTTTTGCGGGGCACTGGAATATGTCAAGCGGTTTTTCCGGGGTGTCCCAGACCCATTTCGCCTCGTATGAATAAATCTTGTGGGCGTCCGCTGGCAGCTCGTCATAGTTTATGGCGACAATAGGTAGAACTTCAATGTTTTCGCCGTTCCCCCATACCGCCACAGTGAATTCCCTGCCTTCAAGGAATTCCTCAATTATGACGGGTTGACGGTACTTCTCAATCTTTTCAGCGATTCTTTTCTTCGCTGTCTTTACATCATGAACAACTGAGTCATCGAAAATACCCTTGCTGCTTCCCTCGGCGATTGGTTTGATTATTGCCGGAAACTTGAAGCCTTCGGGATTTATTTTTTCACCCGGGTGGAAGGTTGCGAACTTCGCATTCGGGATCGAGTAATAGCTCAGGATTTCCTTTGTGCGGGCCTTGTTGAGGCATATTGCCAGCGTAAGCGGACCGGACCCGGAGTAAGGGAGTCCAAGCCGTTCGCAGACCATTGGAATATATGATTCACGGAAGTCGCCGAACAGGCCTTCGGCAATGTTGAAAACAATATCGGGACGGATTTTGGAAAGGTTTTCTGGAGCTTTATCATCTGCCTCGACTCCGCAGACGTCGTGGCCTTTCGAACGCAGGGCGTTCATCACAGCGTTAATCGTCTCTTCGCTGTCACCCTCGGCGAAAAAATCTAGCGATGGAGGTTCCTCTTCCTGGTCCGGAAGCTCCTCGCTGACATTTTTCCTGTATTCTTTTTGCAGCCCTAGCTTACTGCTGTACGCAACAGCAATCTTCATACCGGTTTCCCTGTTTTAAGTTTCAAATCAATTGATATGGGGAAGGGATTTTCATTCGGGAAATTGGCAGGCGTGGAAAGGGCGTGAAGCTTTTTGCAGATTTTATTGAGAGTGAAAAATAACATATGAGGTTGCGAATCTGTGTCTGAAGACATTTTAAATTACGCACCTACCCTTCAATTTAGTTTCTGTTTCTAAAACAATTCATATTTAAATATTATATCAAACAAATGAAAAACAAATGACTTACCCCTCCAAAAATAAAAATTTTCGGTTTTTTTTAGGGTGGCCCGATTCTGAAAGTCGCAATTGGAGCTGTGAAGGTGTCTTCCAAATCTGACGGTATTGGCATCCTTTTTAGATATGGGTAAATTATTCCAGTACACTTGAAAAGGATATTTTTCTATGAGTGAGAATCTACATCCTGGGCGCGCCGAGCCCCAGCTCAGCTTAAGGGCATATCTTGGATGGTGAGTGAAAATCTATCAGCTCTATTTATCCCTATGCTTGAGATGTCTGTAAATGAATGGACAAAGAAGTCCAATGATGATTCCTGTCAAAACTAGTAATAGCGCTGGAATTACAACCCCAGTAACTGCACCGTATAACCCCATTGTCGCACGAATAGAGTTGCATAATGGAGTCTCTGGTCCCCCGGCATTCATGTTCATTGCAACACCGGTTTGAATTTTAACCACAATGCGGTAATGATATGCTGAGTGACTGCAAAACTATATAAAGGCTTGTGCCAGGATAAAATTTGTTGGAGTTCAAGCTTTAGCTTGCCTCTGATTTCTTTACTTGGCATATGAGGAGAATACACAAGCTAAAGCTTGGACTCCAACTTAATTAATCGACATAAAAATAAACCAGGGGTATCATGAAAATCTTAACTGTCTGCACCATATTTTCCGTCTTTGTTTTCTCCTTTGTCCTTTCCGCTGCCGAAGCGGAACCGATATCTTCGGTTGTCAAGGTTTTCTCAGTCCAGAGCAATCCGGACTATCACCAGCCGTGGCAGAACTACCCTCAGGGCTCCGGTACAGGCTCCGGCTGCGTCATAAACGGAAATTACATCCTCACAAATGCACATGTCGTTTCAAACGCGACTTTCATTATGGTGAGGAAGCAGGGGGATCCGAAGAAGTATGTTGCGAAACTCGCAGCGGCCGGGCATCAGTGCGATCTGGCGCTTCTGAAGGTGGAGGATGCAGGTTTTTTCAAGGATATGAAGCCTCTGGAGATTGGCGAACTCCCGAAACTGCAGGACAAGGTGGCGGTGCTTGGATATCCTGTAGGCGGCGATAATATTTCAATTACCGAAGGTGTCGTTTCCAGGATCGAGCCCATCCTCTACACTCACAGCGGAAGATTTCTGCTCTCTGTCCAGATTGATGCCGCAATAAACCCGGGAAATAGCGGCGGTCCAGTTGTCAAAGACGGGAAAATAGCAGGTATCGCATTTCAGAATATCAGCGGAGAACAGAGCATGGGTTATATGGTGCCATCCACAGTGGTGAATCATTTCTTGAAGGATGTCAAGGACGGTCAGTTTGATGGATTTCCCGATATTGATGTAGATATCTGCACCATGGAAAATCCGGATTTGAGGAAATGGGCGCGCATGGGCGATGAACAGACGGGCGTCCTTGTCTCGCACATTCCTGAACCCGAAAGTAAAAAGGGGTTCTTCAAGGCGAATGATGTGATTATGGAAATAGAGGGCGTGAAAATCGCAAATGACGGCTCAATACCTTTTAGGAATGGAGAACTCATTTTCTTTGGGAACCTCATATGGCAGAAGTATATCGGAGATAAATGCAGATTCAAAATATTGCGTGAAGGAAAACCTCTTGAATTTGAATACACTCTTTCCAGCGTAGAAAAACTTGTACCCCAGCGCACATACGATATACTGCCATCCTATTATATAGTGGGAGGCCTTATCTTTGCGCCTCTCACCGAAAACTATCTGGACACCTGGGGAAACTGGTCAAAGGCCCCTCCTGAATTTGTGACGCTGGCGACACGGGGGGAAATCACCGAGGCCCAGGAGCAGGTCATAGTGCTTTCAGGAGTGCTCGCCGACGATGTCAACATGGGATATCAGAACATCAGGTATGCCACTGTCAAAACACTTAATTCAGAGAAGGTCAAAAACCTCAAAGATTTCATAGCCAAGATCGAAAACACAAAAACCGGATTTTTTGAAGTCCTCCTCGGTGACAACAATAAAATCGTCCTCGATGTTGACAAGGCCAGAAAAGCGACTCCCGTCATCCTGCAGCGTTACCGCATAGATTCCGACAGAAGCGCTGACCTGAAGAAGTAGTACGGGATTTCCATCCCGTTTTATTTCTTCCGCTCACTACAGTTCCTTAGTTTGCGAAATTCGACGCGATGCTGTATTATACTGTTAAATTCGACATACGTGAATATTTTACGACACAGGCGGGGTACTGGAAAATTATATGGAATCGGATAACCTATTTCAATATGAGACGCTGCCGGGTGGTGCTTCTCTCGTCGGATATTCTCATCTTGTCAGGAAGTACGGTATCCAAACCTATGTCAGATTTCCCTCGTGCGTCTCCAATGGTCACGTCAGAGGCACTGTTGTCCACAAAGGATCATGGCATCTTTACGACAAAAGGTACTGGCCAGGTGATAAAGATGTAGATCATTTGGTTTTTGCCCTGAAACATGAAATCTTTGACTTGTTGAGTTTGAAGCGGATTCTGAATGTGTTGCCGCAAAGGGATATAGAGGATTACATTCAGTCCAGCCCCACGGGAATTTACGCCAGAAAAATCTGGTTCTTCTACGAATGGCTTATGGGGACTGAACTGAATGTAATGGACTGCCCCAAGTGCCAGACAGTTCCCCTTTTGGATCCGGAAAAGTATTTCGCCAGTCGTGGCGTTTATTCAAAGCGCCATCGTGTCAAGAATAATTTACTGGGATTCAAACAGTTTTCCCCGACTATACGCAAGACACAATTGTTACAGGAGTTTGTTCAGTCAGGGCTAAGGGACAAAATTGATGCCGTAATAGGAAAAGTGGGAAAAGGCCTTATTGCAAGGGCTGCGAGTTTCATGCTTCTGGCAGACAGCAAGGCAAGTTTTGCCATAGAAGGGGCGATTGCCCCGGCAAATAGGATTGAGCGTTGGGGAAAGGCTGTTTTGCAGGCAGGGAAATTTCCCCTCACAAAGGAGGAGATTATACGGCTGCAGAAAATTATCATTAAAGACACCCGCTTCACGCATATAGGATTTAGAAAAGAAGGAGTGTTCCTTGGGGAACGCGATTCTGAACAAAATCCACTTCCTGAATTTATCGGGGCCAGGCCTGATGACCTGGAATCCCTGATTGGAACGCTAGTCAAGACCGACACCGCCATTGCCGCAGACGAGCTTGACCCGGTGCTCCATGCTGCTTCAATAGCTTTCGGTTTTGTTTATATACATCCTTTGGAAGATGGAAATGGAAGGCTGCACCGGTATTTGATTCATCATGTTCTGGCGGAGAGGGGATTTTCGCCACGCGGACTTGTTTTTCCGATTTCCTCATCAATGTTGAAATCCATTGACAGATATCGTGAAGTACTGCGGAACCATTCCCTGCCTCTCATGGATTTCATTGAATGGGAAACTACGGGGAAAAAGAATGTTAAAGTGCTGAACGACACTTGTGACCTATACAGCAGCTTCGACTGTACCGAGGCATGTGAATTCCTTTATTCATGTATTAAGGAAACCATTGAAAAAGACCTCCCTGAAGAACTGCATTATTTGAAATGCCATGACCGGGCTCTGGCTGATATCAATAAACTGGTGGACATACCCGACAATATGGTTAAGAGTCTCATCATATTTGTCAGACAGAATAACGGAGTATTACCCAAAAAACGCAGACAGCGGGAATTTTCAAAGCTTACAGATGCTGAGGTCAAAAAAATAGAACACATCATCGAAAAAGCTTTTCCTGCATGAATTTGTTTAGAATAAATAAATGGAATTTAAAAATGGGGAAGATAATCATGATGGCATCATTGCTTGCAATGCAGACTTTGACGGCTCAACCGATGGATGTTTACTTCGGAACGTATAACAAGGCCGGTTTTCCAGAAGGGATTTATCATGCTGTGTTTGATCTGAAGACAGGAAGCCTTTCGAATCCTGAACTTGCCGCTTCTGCTTCGGATCCGACTTTTATAGAGATACATCCGAACGCCAAATTCCTTTATTCCGTAACAGAACGAAACCCGGGGGTGGTCAGTTCCTTTGCGATTGATCCCGAAACGAAAAAACTCAGATTGATCAACTCGTCCAAATCATGCGGGAAAGGACCTTGCCATATCAGCATTTCAGCTGACGGCAGGGTTTTGCTCGTCGCAAATTACGGTAGCGGGAGCGTTGCTTCAATACCTATAAACAAGGACGGTTCGCTTGCTGAGGCGGCAACTGCAATTCAGCATACCGGATCAAGCATAAACCCAAAGCGCCAGGAGGGGCCTCATGCCCACAGCATCAACCTAAGTCCGGATAACCGTTTTGCGTATGTCGCAGATCTGGGCCTCGACAAAATAATGGTCTATAAGCTAGATTCAGAGTCCGGTAAACTTCTACCCAATGATCCTCCTGAGATAAAGATCAAAGCAGGAGCCGGACCCAGGCATCTGTCTTTCAGTCCAAATGGGAGGTTTGCCTACCTGATCAATGAACTTGATGAGACAATAGTCGCGTTCATATATGAATCGAAAAATGGAAACCTCTCTGAAATCCAGACAATCTCCACCCTGCCTGAAGATTTTAAAGGGGCAAGCTATTGCGCCGAAGTCAGAATCCATCCCAACGGAAAATTCCTTTACGGTTCCAACCGCGGACACGATTCAATTGTCACTTATAAGATAGATTCTGAAAAAGGGACCCTGACTCTGCTAGGCTTCCAGAACTCAGGAATCAAGAATCCAAGGAACTTCAATATTGATCCGACCGGCCGCTTCTGTATTGTCGCCAATCAGGATGCCGATACTGTCATAGTCTTTCGCATCAACCAGGAAACAGGTTTACTGGAAACCACGGATCAGGTGATAAAAATCGGCAAACCAGTCTGCGTCCGCTTCGTGCAGTAGAATCAATTACAAAGGCATAAGAATTTGTGGCGAGATCAAAAACTTTTATTCCCATCTGCCTGCGTCCGCAGGCAGATGGGATCTCAAACAGGTTTGGAAAGGGTTGGGGAGCGGGGAAGGGAAGAACCTTTCATTAAAAGGTTTTTCCCTTCCCCGCATATTTATAGTTCAGCTTCTTCTGCCTTCCCTGATTGCCCCGAGAATGTCTGAAGTTGACAGTTTCAGGTTAAGACCTGGAACATCCAATGGGGATTTTCCGGTCTTTTCTGGTTTCAAAAGGAATGTCTGCCCGTCTTTTCTCCTGATCCTGACGCTTCCTTCCTGATTTGCCTTATTCAGTACAGAGGAAAACTTTTGTCTCGCTTCGGAATATGTAAATACAGTCATCAGACACCTCCTGCAAGTTTTATGTTTAGAGATTTAGCCGCAGCTTTCAATCCGTCATCAAGCGTAAGCAAAGGGGAGTGTGTTTTCAATGAACAGGCAAGAAGATAGGCATCGTAAGCATAAATCTTCAACCTGTCAGACAAATCAAGAGCCTCTGAAAGCTCCACGTCAACAAACCTGATGGGAATTACTGCATATACCGACAGAGCCTTCCTGGCTTCTTTGACAGTTATTTTGTTCCTCTTCACCATTGCGGAAAAAGCGTTTCCTATCTCCCAATGGACAGACGGAGGGGCAATAAGTTCAGCATTAAGTGTTGCCTGCAACAGGGATTCCCTGTGTGGCTCATTTGTGATTACAGCAATTATTACAGATGTGTCAATGACGATTTTCATATTCAGCTCCTTGCTTGTACAATTGTACTTCAAGAAGCAAAGAATTCAAGACTGTCCTGATTCATTCTCT
Organism: uncultured Victivallis sp.; assembly: GCA_964540865.1. Lineage (GTDB taxonomy): Bacteria > Verrucomicrobiota > Lentisphaeria > Victivallales > GWF2-50-93 > GWF2-50-93. The sequence continues at coordinate 5,641 of CAZION010000180.1, read as the reverse complement.
GTTCAGTGATTTTTCCGCTGGCGGTAATTGCGCGGCGATTCTCCAACCAGGCGCCGGAACTCCGTGCTGAAATAGAGCGGATTCGAATAGCCGACCTGAAACGCAACCATCTTGATTGGTTCATGGGAGAAGTCAAGCCGTTGCCGTGCCACCTCCATGCGCAGTTTCAACAGATAGTTGATTGGTGAATCCCCTAAATGACGTTTGAACAGGCGATGAAGAGTCGCGGGACTCATCTTGAATTCATGAGATAGGGCTTCAATTGAAATCTGCTTGGCCATATTGCGCTCAAGATGGCGGATGATCCGACTCAGTTCATCCGGTAGTTTATCGGGCTTAAAGTCGTTCGCAAGTGTGAAAAGCAATTCGCAGCCCAGTAATGCTCCGGCTGTCTCAAGATCGTCCGGCGGTTCAGTCAACAGCTCTTCCGCGCGCAGGAAAAGCGCTTCGACCCGCGTCGAATCGCGGAGGGTGATCACATTCGCAGAGTCAAGATTGAGGGAGGTCAGCAACGTCGGAAGAAGCGGCCCCTCCAGCGACACTGTCCGCTTGAAGGCGGCGGGCACCTCGCAGCGCATCTCTGAATTCATCCCCATTTGCACCATGAACACATTCCCAGGTTCAACCGTGTGCTCAGTACCGTTTTGAGCGTAATGAAAACTGCCGGAGCCGACAAATTCGAGAGAAAAGAGGTCTGATTTTTTCCGGTAGCGTTGACAGCCGCGTATCCAGTTGTCGCCCCCTGCGAAGGATATCTTTAGAGGCAATTCCGTCAGATTTGAAGGCGGAGGGGTTTTGAAGTGATGCAAAGGATAGCGTCCCACATCCACTCCTCCCAATTGGGAACCGCCTTCGGAAGATAATACCCATGTTTTGCATCGTTTGAGTTCAGACATTTTACGATTCCATTATTTCTGATATTCTTGACAGTATTCCTGATGTTATAACCGGAATACACTATAGCTTATTTTTTTGAATGATAGTATAATGGATGTAGAAAATGAAAATTTAATCGTCGGAAGGCTAAATGAACTTGACTGATAAATCAATACTGAACATCTGGGGTGGCGGACAGCTTCTGGCATTCTCCGGTTTCGATGGAGACACCGACTGCGAGAAGGAGCTTCTGCTCCGCTCGGTAACGGATATAGCGGCGTTTGAAGTGAAACTTCCGCAGACGGGCGGACTTCTGGTCGCCGATCTCGCGCCGCCTACCGCTTGTTTCATCGCAGGTGACCATTTTGAACTCGAACTCCGATCCGGCGAAAAAGTGAGAGGAGCATTCCTCGACGCATACCATGTGCTGATTCTGGGTAAGGTCTCGGTCTCCGGACTTTCCGATGCTGTGCGCATTAAGCGCAGACATGGGCGGATGCTTCTCGGCGTGAGCTCCAATTTCAACGAAACGTTGATCTCTGCAGATTTTGAGGAGGCATGGTGTGCGCGGAGGAAATGGCTCGAAAACGCACAGCGCCCGAGCGGACAACTTCCCTCTATAATCCCGAGCGCAGGATGGAATTATACCGCCGGTCCGGCCTGGGACAGCGCGCTTTTCGTCATTCCTTACAACATTTATCTTTTCACCGGCGACCGGGACTGCATAGAGAAAAATTACGATCTGATGCGATCGTACCTTTCCTTCTGTGCGGAGATGAGCGAAGACAACACCGTTGATTTCGGGCTGGGTGACTGGAGCCCGCCGGAGTGGGATAAAATGGCCCCGGCAGGATTAACATCAACAGGCTGTTATTACGGTTGCGTCGAAATGTTCTCAAAGTTTGCAGGTTTGCTGGGCAGGGAAGATGACCGGATCTCATACTCTAAACTGGCCTCGGATATTAAAGCGGCATTCAATAAAAAATACTATAAAGGTGGTGGAGTTTTTGCCAACGGAGAAATGACTTCGATCGCGGCGGCTCTTTACTGGGGACTCTGCGAAGATTCGGAGAAAAAATCAGCCGTAGCCAAACTCGTCTCGCTCGTAGTGGCTAACAGCTGTAAATCCGATTTCGGAATACTCGGCGCAAAATATGTCCCTCGTGTACTTGCCGACAACGGCCACGCAGATCTGGCTTTCCGGATGATCACGCAGGAGGAATATCCTGGCTGGGGATACTGGATTAAAAAAGGTGCAACCACGCTTTGGGAACACTGGACGGGAACTTCGTCAAAAAACCACATCATGTTCGGCGACATAAGCGCTTGGATGTACCAGTATCCAGGAGGTTTTTCCCACGACTTCGACAACCCCGGGGAAAAATATATGAAAATCGCGCCGAAGTTCATTGCCGGTCTGGAACACGTCAGAGCCGAACATCAGGGCTATGTTTCCGAATGGAAAGTGGAGGGTGGGGTGTTCAGGCTTTCCGTGACCGTTCCGGAAGGTGGTTGCGCCTTCGTTTCTTTCCCGGACGGATCAAAGCACGAGGTTAAAGTTGGTTCACACCAATTTGAATCAGAACAAAAGGATAAAGCACTAATATCCATGCACATATAAATGTAAGTTGTTAATTTTAAGATAAAAATGGAATCTCTGATTCCGGACGACAAGAAAACAATAAAAGGGAAAGAGTTTATGACAATGAACAGCGGATTTTCTATTAAAGCGGAAGAACGGCAGGGACTCGGCAAATGGATCGCTGGACTCGGACTCGACGGTACAAAAAAAACTGAAATTGGTGTCGTCGCCCAGCAGCAGTGCTGGGGAAGTCTTGGGATGGGGCGTTCGGTCATTAACGAGTCGCTCTGTCTGGTCGGAAAAAAATACGAATGGGGGCTGGGAACCCATGCCGACAGCGAGATTGTACTGCGCTGTACTAAACCGGTCAAAACGTTTCGAGTCCACGTCGGTGTCGATCAAAACAAGGACAGCATCGGAGGCCGTTCGGAAATGAGTTTTTCTGTTTGGGCTGATGGGCGCTGTATCAGCCAGAGCCAATACCTCAATGTCGAATCCCAACCGGAGACCATGAATGTAGATCTGGACAACGCCACGGAATTTACCCTAAAAGTGAAAGCCAAGCGTTCCATTTCTTTAGCACATGCCGACTGGGCGGAACCGGAAGCGACCACTGATGACGGTGAAATTCTCAGGATCGGTACGCCTGGAATGGCCTCCATTGACAATTCCCTGCCGCTGTCGTTCAAATATAACGGCATGGATTCCGAACAGTGGCTACGTAAATGGGGTATTACGCATACCCAGTCTGACGGCAACGATTATACCACTCATCTGTTCACCTGCCATGATCAGGACACCGGTCTGAAGTGTATCGTCGAATTGCAGGAATATTTCAATTCACCTGCCTGCCTCTGGAATGTTTATTTCACCAACACAGGCAAAACCGCGACTCCAATTCTGGAAAATGTCAAAACTCTTGACGTTAACTGGACATGTTCCGGGAAAAAGACCCTCTACCGCGCCCGCGGTGCGTTCAATTACCCAACAGGAAAGAAACATGCCCCGGAAGATTTTCGTGACGATTTTATGATGGTGCAGGATAACTTGGAAACTCCGATTATCATGGGGGGAGTCGGCGGACGACCCTCGGTTGACTGGATGCCGTTTTTCAACTTCCAGGGCTAAAACACAGGTTTGATGTTCGGAATAGGGTGGACTGGGCAGTGGCATTCCGAGGTCAGTTCAGTACTTGACAGAGTCCATTTCCAAGCCGGGATGGAAAACATCCACACCATTCTGGAACCCGGTGAAACCATTCGCCAGCCGGCAATTCTGATGATTTACTGGCAAGGCGAAGACGCAATTCGAGGCCACAACCTGTTGCGGCATTTCATTCAGGAAAATTTATTGCCACGCGGTGAGCATGGCAAAACCATCCAGGCTCCGGCCTGCAACCTGACTTGGGGTGGCATGATCGCCACCAGCCATCTTGCACGTATTAAAAACCTAGATACGGAACATATTCCTCTCGACTACTATTGGATCGATGCCGGCTGGTATGGCAAAGCAGGTCCGAACATGGATGAATTCGCTCCCCAATGGGCTAGTCAGGCCGGCGACTGGAGTGTCAATCGCGACACATATCCGCATGGATTCAGGGAAATCAGCGACGCCACGCATGCAGTCGGAAAAAAATTTCTTTTATGGGTCGAACCGGAACGTGCAATTTACGGCACACCGATTACCATGGAACATCCCGAGTGGTTTCTCGGCGTAAAGGAGCCCGGTGTAGGCGTACTGCTCAATCTGGGTAATCTGAAAGCGAGAAAATGGTGTACTGATCTGATTGCCGGATTGATCGCCGAACAGGGACTCGATTGCTACCGCCAGGATTCTAATATAACTCCATTGTTGCTCTGGCAGGCCAATGATACGCCGAATCGCACCGGCATCAGCGAAATCCGTTATGTCGAAGGACTCTACGCCTTCCTCGGCGAACTGAGACAGCGCTTTCCTAACCTGCTGATTGACAACTGTTCCAGCGGTGGCCGACGTCTTGACTTTGAGATGATGCGTTACAGTATTCCCCTCTGGGCCAGTGATATGCAATGCTTTCCAGACTATGTCACCGAACGCAATCAACAGCAGGTACATGGGCTCTCTTACTGGTTGCCGCAATTTGCCTTCGGCACCCAGGATCATGTCGGCGACACCTATCATTTCCGCAGTACGTTGGCCGCCGGACTGAACATCCACCTGTTTTCATACGAACACTATCCGATCAAACCGGATTATCCTTACCAATGGTTACGTGGGCGTTTGACGGAATATCATCGGGCAAAGGTGTATTTCGCCGGAGATTTCTATCCGCTATTAGACCAGACCGATTCCATGAAAAATTGGGCTGCATATCAGTTCTATCGTCCAGACCTTAACTCCGGAATTATTCTGGCTTTTCGAAAACAAGAAAGTCCTATAGAAAAAGTCTGCTTCAATTTGCATGGCCTCGAAGCAATGTCATCATACGAGCTGGAAGATGCCGATAGCAAGGTTATCAGAACAATCACCGGTCGAGAGCTGTTGGAAAAAGGTCTTTCAATAGAGCTTTTGGAAAGACGTAGTAGCCGATTGTTTTTCTTGCGGGCAAAAATGAATCAGGCGCGGCAATATTGATTTCAAGTTTCAGAAACGGCCACGGTAAAATTACGATGGAACTTGATTCCGAACCGGAGCACTGTGAACTTTTTACGCTTGATGAACAGCACGATCTTGAACCGGTTCCGCTTGTCTGCAACGGAAATGTAATCGAGATAGATTGCAATTCCGATTAAACGGTGCATCTGCTGAAGCTGTTTTTTGATCAAAAATCGTGGGCGGAATCACATAATGAGCGGTATCCCCTGGTCGACAAAATAGAGGTCGAATCCGGCAAAGATAAAGTTTACCATAACCCCTGCGCGGCTGAGTGACATCACAGGAGAAATGTTATGAATGGAAAAACTAAAGTTGTAATAAGTGCCGACAATGCGGCGCTCGGTCGGGATTCCGCCACTGAGGTGGCGGCTAAGATGCGCCTGCTTCTGGCAAGTCAGAATACAATCCGAGTGGTTTTTGCCGCCGCCGGATATCCGGAGGATGGGTCTTGATTTGATAAAAGCCACCAAAGCTTGGCTTCCACAATTTTAAACAGATTATCTCATTGACAAATTCAATTAATCCTTGATTATCCGTGTTTCCTTG
>CAZION010000179.1:0-13863 GCA_964540865.1 uncultured Victivallis sp. | reverse complement strand
CTCTGCTCATCAAGAAAAGAGAAAAGACCGTTTACACAAAATTTCTTACAGAGCCCTTTATTTCCGACCGCTCTAGTTCCGGACAGGGCACCAGAAAAGTGTCCATGCCCATTTATTGGCGGTTGCGGACACTGTCGCTTTTTCACTCCATCTTTTGACGTTATGTCAACCAGCGACTATCACTTCAAAGTCTTTTAAAACCGGAAGTTCGATATGATTCCCATCCTGTCTCAAGGTAATTCCCGAACGAAGAGCCTTGATACCCTTGAACTTCATTGATGTCTTGATTTTAAGTCCGGCAACGGGGACGAGGCTGTCAATCGGCCTGGACATCCCGCCGGTGTAATTGATCAGATGAAAAATAATCTCGCCGGTATCGATATTTTTCCTTATTGTAAAATCCACTGATTCCGGGGCGCCGATAAGCTCATAGTCAAGTTCAACATTTTTCATTACAATACTTCTGAAAATCCTTTTGTAGTGTACCAGGGAATGCTTGTTGTACATTTCAAAAAACGTTCCGGCGAAATAGTATGAACATCCTTTCCCGTATTCATTCCTGACAATGAACGGATATACCGCGTCTTTCGGTTTGCCAGAGTACCTGCCTGGGAGGGCAGGGCAGAGCAGTCCCAATGTCTCCGAAGCTTTTTTTACTTCGATATCAATGGCGGCAATAGGCGCCGGAAGGTATTCAAGGTAACAGGACTTATCCTTGGAGAAATTGTCGGACAGTTGAAAATAATCATGTTCCTTGTATTTTTTATAACCTCCCTTAAAATCAGCGCCGAAGACTTCCGCAAGCGCGAAATTACCGAGTTTCCCCCCGTTCGGATCATAGAGGGATGTTTCCGAATCGGATATCAGGAGACCACCGTTTTTAACGAATGATTTGATTTTCTCAAGTACGTCTTCGGTCATGCACGCAGAGGTTGGCAGTATAAGTGCCGAATAAGCGGGAAGATCGTCAATATTCAATTCGCATATAAGATCAAAGGAAAAATTGGAACGGAATAGGATATTCACCGCACCATTAAAAGAATCAGTGCAGTTCCCTATGAATTTCTCGGAGGCTTTTGTTCCGTCCGCGTAAAGATCCGTTTTTTCCCCTTTTGAGGTATAAATGCTGTTTGTCTCAAAAGAGTGGAAGAGCGCTATCTGGGAGTTGCATTTCGTATTCCTGTATACGCCGCTCCATTTCCTGTCAAAGCTGATGACATCTTTCACAGCATAGCCAGTCTCTCCCTTTAAAATATCCGTATGGCAATGCAGCCCATACCAAACAGAGGCTCCGTTTGCAATGGAGGAAACATACATCAGCTTGGTTTCCTCAGGCGTATGAAGGTACCACGACCATGGCTTCTGGTCTCCGGCCATGAATATCACCGTCGGTTTACCGTCAGAAACAGCCTCAGCCAGTTTTGCGCACGCGCCGCATCTCCATAAGTTTGCTTCCTTGGCCGGGCTATAAAACTGAAAACCGCCCTCAGTGCCTATAATGTCATTGTAAGCGAGATTTTTCCTCATCTGGGATATGGATCTGTTTGAATATAAAAGATGCTCATTGAAATAGGCGGCCCATTCCGGATTCACTTCTTTGACTTTGCCGTAAAATCTCCTTTTTGCATCTAAAACAGTATCCTTGACGAATTCGTCAATTTGAAATTTTTCAGCCTGAGCTATTGGAATACCATATTTGCCTTTGAACTTTTTGTCGCATCTGCCGCAATAACAGGGGAACGAGACGGGTCCGTCAAAAAATATCCCCTTTATGTCATATTCCTCCAAGCTTCCTATCACACTCAAAAAATACTCGTTCCAACTGGAGTTCAAACAGCAGGCATTATATGTGTCATAAAGGATTTTGTATGAACCGTCCTTGTTGACGGCGGCCCATTCGCTTAACATGTTCCCCTGGGATTCCAAGAGGACATGGCAGTTCAGATAAAATATTGTGGAAATAGAACAGTCCCTGCTGTTTTTCAGGTAATCTTTCATCAGATCCCCTTGTTTTTCTTTCTGAAAAACAGCTGAATTAACTTCCGCGTGCGTATGGAAAAGCTGTTCGTAATCGAAACCGTATTCACTCCATAATGAAGGTATTTTCAAGGTTTCAGAAAGGCCGCCTTCATGATTGCATTGAAGAGCCGCCATTCTGAAATGTTTTGGGATATCTGTTTTCTGCATGTGATCCCCTTTCCTGTTATAGTTTTTGTTAAAATCCGCTCAATCAAGTTCCGGGGTATTGTTTCCGTATGCCCAAGGCTGACCCTGTTCAGTTTCCAGCGGGACTTCCGGAATTTTTCCAGGCTTGAGCTTTTTCGCCAGAGATATTGACGTTTTGACAATTCTCCTCCCGGTATTTATTTCAAGGTCCGAACATGATGTCAAGCGTGTTTCGTAGCCGCCGCCATTAGTGTCGAATGCATCCTCATCAGGCGCATAACCAATTGAATCATTGGCCAGTTCGACCACAAAAGTGAATGGGAAATGTTTACAGGCTTTCTTGATTTCCAGACCAAGTTTGCAGAAAAGCTCGGAAGGATTCGCAAGAAACAGCGCGGGGCCCAGCTGGATTGCCTGGACTTCAAATTCCCTTTCAGGTTCATTTTTCGCGAGATAGTCGGCGATCACTCTTTCCTTCGCCCAGATATAATCTTTTGCAAGAGGTTTATTTTCTTTGATGAATGCGTTCATAAGGGACAAAGCTGCTTCAGTTTTTTTAAGATCCTTTATTCTTCTTTTCACTTTGATTTTTTTTGATATTACATTGACGGGTCCGAAAATTCCTTTTTCCGCTGTAACAAGAACTTTCACGGCTTCGGCGCCCACTCTCATTCCGATAAGATTGAGAAAATCCTCGCCTCTGCGATTTTTCTGCAAACCAATGTTGTCAATCTGTGTCACGTCTCCGGCCGCGCCGTTCAGGAAAACGACGATGACATCGTTTCCAAAGCAGCCGCGTATGGTTTTTTCCATCGCGCAAACCCAGTCGGCAGAAGCGATAACTCCGGCGTAAGCCGTGGCGTGACAGGCGAAATTCACTATACAACCGCCCAGTTTTCCTTCGGGTGTCCAAGCCCCTATTACGCCGACTTCAGGATCTGTCGGTCCTGCGGTTTGCAATATGTCCGGATTACCTTTACCAGGATGTGTATAAATACCTCCGCGTTTCATGTGGCATCTGCGGTTGAAAATAGAACAGTCTTCGAAGCCACTTCCGACTGACATTAGTACATCCTGTCTTTTATTGTACGCTTCCAGCACGGCTTCATGTATATTCGCAATTACCATCTCCTCGTATTTGACATCGATGGACGGCGACAGTTCAAGCGCGAGTATTTTGATCAGTTCAGGGGCGTCTTTCAGGTCGTCTTTGTGGAATCCGAAGAGGGAACCGCCCGAATGTGTGTGAGATGCGGCTATCATTATATTCTCGGGTTTTATCCCGCATGACTCGAATATCATAGTTCTCGCCTTTGATACAGTCCTTTTCGGTATCTCACAGGTATCAACGCCTACAATGGCTGCAAGAGTCACACCGTCATCAAATACTGATGCCCGGGCTTTCAACGGATCCCGAACACTCCCGATATAATTTTTGATGTAATTTCCCGCCCGCTCAGTGCCTTTTGGCGGTGTAATATCCTTTTCGGCAAATCCAGCTTTCATTTATATGCATCCTCTCGCGAAATTGGTTTTTGACAAGAAAAATCCTTCATTATTATCCGCCGTGGCGGATGGAGGGCGAGGTTCGTCCTAGCCGTTTCTTGAGTTTTACGATTGGACCAATGAATTGTCTATTCAACGATCAGTCCCATTTTAACCTTCTGAAGCAGTTTTGTAATCTGCATCAGATAGTCATCCGGATAAAGACCGTTCTGACTGTCGAAATCCTTGCTTGCCGCCTCAAAAGCTTTTGCTTCGACGGGAAATTTGTCCGGATTGGCAGAGAGAAGGCTGCGCAGTTCCTCCCTGTATTTATTTATGGTTTCGTTGAGTTTCTTGTGGTCATGGGATAGTGGATACACTTCCACATCATCCAGTAAAAAGTTGTCCCCGTCAAACTGGATATACATGTTTTTAGCATTTTCCTGAAGAACGGGATAGACAACTGAGAATTTTTTCCAGCCAGCCTGCTTATCGCGGTCTTCTCGGATGACATTGCCGTCAGAAACTTTTCTGGCGGTTTCCGGCTTAGTTCCATCGGTAGCTTTCAATAGTTCCGGTTTGACCGACAGGATATCGATTGACGCTCCATTGTCTTCGCGCGCCAGCAACGATAAGCGCCCAGTAACCTTGGCGTGGAACGTGATCAGATATTTTTGGGGGAAATGAACATCAAAACGCTGCCGTAAAAATCCTTTTGTGACTTCCATGTAGTATTGTTTGCCGTCCGCCACTTCTCTTTTTATCTGTGTTATGCCATTCTCGGATACGGCCCATCCGGAGTTAATATCGCCGGGATATTGGCATGGCTGCTCGAATCCAGGATTTTTAACTGTTTGAAATGTGGTCACTTCAGGGAAGGGAACCGGGGCGGGTGGTTTTAGCAGCTCCACACTGCGTAGAAGAAGTTCTCCCTCAAGCGCTGGACCGGAGGTCTCCAGATAAAGGCTGAGCGATTCAATTTCGGAAGGAGACTGGCAGAGAATATCAAGAGTTGCTTTTTCCGTCAGGGTAGCGGGCACCTTCAATTTCCAGACTACAGCCCCCTGTTTCCACGTCCCCCTCACCATGATGGAAAAGTTGCCGGCGACGAGTTTCTGTCCGGCCAGGTTTGCCCGCAAAATGAAATAATCCGGCAATGTGGCTTTGCCGCTAAGCGTATTGTAAATGACGCCATAGTCCTTGTCGCTTCGATGATGCGTGAATTTCAGGATGTTTTTGTCCTGTATCTCCAGGCTGACGGGGCCGGAGGGAGTGCCCCGATTATTGAAATTCTTCAGATTCTTGGCATCGAACGTCCATTGATGAATTACGGAAGCTTCTTCACCCCCATGCAACCACAAATTCAGGTGTAAGGCGGCTATAAGCGATAATAATAATTTCATGCGTGATAAAGTTTTTCTGCAGCTCATTGGATTACCTCCAGCAGGGAGGCATCGCGCCAGAGCTTGTCTATGTTCTGACGCAGTGCCTGACATTTATCCAGGGAGTTTCTCCATTGTTCCGGGGTCAGTTTGTCATCAGGTTGCGATAGGCGATCAAGTTCCTTACGCATCGCACGGCAGTTGTCGATCCATCGCGGTTCAAGTGTTTTCATTTTAGACAGTGATGAGTCGGAATCGCTCAGCTTCTTACGGACTTCCTGGCTGAACTGTTGATTTACAAAAGACGCCAGGCTCTCCTTCAAAGATCCTATGACGATGAAACCGAATGAAGCTGTTTCGGCAAAAGATTTATTGACAGGCATCCATCCGGACAATTCCTGACCTTCTGTTCTACGAACACGGAAGATATCAAAACGCATAGCCGTGGCAACCGAGAAGTCCAATGACAGTGACTTTGCCGGAATGGCCATTTCCAATGCCCAGTCTTTTTTATTTATGGCTGTTGCAACCTGCCACGACAATTCGATATCTTTGCCATCTCTGATCTGGGCATGACCCCCGTATGGATTGGACATGAACTGGGTCACTTGACCGGTGCCAAACGGGGCAAAAAATATTTCAGCATGATCTTCACTCCAGACCTGCCCCCCTGTCAGCGGGAGATTTTGTTCGCGTGATTTGACAAGGAGGTCGTCAACTTTTGGCTCTTCAAACCGGCAGAAGACAAACAGGTTTCCCTGGTCACAGGCCAATTTAATGTGTGAGGCCGGTTTGGCCGGCCCTTTCGAAGGGGTAAGGCAGGTTATAAACGTTTCGATTTGGGCCGAGTCTTTCCAACAGGCATCATCATCTTTGCCGTCCAGAACAGGCGCGACAGCAACTCTTGGGAGCATGATTAGCGAAGGCGAATCAGTTTCCCCGCGGCACAATATGCAGGTTGCCATGCACAAACCCAGGATCGTTGAAATAATGCTGAGCCGCCTGGCTATATCCGAAAGGCATTTTATTTTTTTATACATGTCTATATCCTTTTTTTATGCTGTTCATTTTTCCGTTGACTTCACGAGTACATTGCCGGTTCCCTGAACTGCAGTTGCGGCATCCGTTACAAGCATCTTGTATTGACCAGGCTTCTCATTAATCGACAGGGGGATGCTGAAAGTCCCGGAGCCGTCGGATGTTTCAACAAGCGTGCGATAATGTTCCAGCCACTTGCCGTTAGGATCATATATGTCCACACGAACCACATGCGTAAATGCCGGCCCTTCCGAGAAAGTCATCTTGAATTCGCCTTTCAGGTCTTGTCCGGCAATAATCTGCCCGGGGGCTGATACTGACAGTCCAGTTGTTTTTGCCGGAAGGAGGGCAAGCATCCACGGAAGTTCCAAATTTCGTGTTATCGTGTCTGTGAATCCCAGATATTTTCCTTCACGCACTTCATAAACATGCGCTTTTTTCGGAAGTTTCACCGTGGCTTCCATTTTTGGACCCTCGAAAAGGAAACAGTATTCTGCTGGACCTGAGACAAATGTATCCCGTCGAAATCCTGTGGCTTCCACACCCTTATCATCCGTCGCTGTGATATGTGTCTGAACGCCGGACTCGGCAAAAAGTTTTTTCCAGAGCGGCATCAGTTTCGGACTGTTTTGGATATTCAGCAGTATGGCACGTCCGGAACCATGTTTTTTCTCGATCAGTACCGGTACTTTGCTTTCCGGGAGAACGAAGCCTGCTTTGCCGTCCGCAAGCTGCAGCGCACCGTCGCTCTTCAACGCTGCTTCCCTGTCTTTCTTTTTGGCGGTTCCGCTGATTGTGGAATCGGCCATGATTTCGTCGGTTTTTATTTTCTCTCCAGCCATGGGGTCAATCCAGTCCGCAGTCACAAGCTCTTCAACCGGTTTTATTCCTGAGGTCTGGACAACGCCGAACAGTGTATCCAGAACGCCTTTTTCACGTCCGGCCATATGTCCGGTGAAAACACCGGGTCTGACATCGGCAATGACGGTTCCACCCGCCTGGGCAAATGCTTCGATCGCCTTTGCCGTCTTATCAGAAAGAGCCTGGGAGTTAGGGAGAACTAAAACTTTGAATTGCTTCATAAAATTGGCATCAAGGATTTGTTCATCGGAAATGAAACGCGGAGTAATGCCCAGGAGATAGGCGGCATTGCAGGAAAGGACATCCATGGATCCATAGCTTGTTCCCAGTCCTGCGTTTAATGACGAAGCCCTGATGCTCGTCCTGGAGTAAAGTATTGCCACCGGATCATAACGACGCTCGGACTGCATGATTAGCCGTGCCGGACCGCCATTGACTTGTCTGACCGATTCGCCAAGCCACTTCAACTGGGTGGTTGGACGCAAATCCGGCATTACAGCAGAAGTCCATGTGATTTCACCGGTATATGTATTCCAGAAAGTCATGAATCGCCCGCCCCGCCCCAGCATGCTCCACGGATAAGCACCAGTGCCGCTCCATTGAGTGTCCGGACGACTGGAATAGACACCTGAATTGGCACCGAAGATAGAGCCTTTTGGCGACAGATCCCTGGCCATGGACAAAGATGTGTTCTTGTCGTATGGAACCGGGAGGGTCACGTTGGGGCACAGCTTTGTCCAGTCAAGCCCGGTACAGGAACGGAAATCCGACAGGCCATTGATATAAGTTCGAGCTTCAGGCCCAGCGATGGAACGTATTTTTTCCAAGTGCGTTTTATGCGTGTTTGCCAGGGTTGATTCCATGTACGCCCGGAAATCAGACCATGATGCGAATTGTCCTCTGGCTTTGGCCTGGGATAGAATGTCTGGCATTATGTCGTCCCAATTTTTAAAGTCGCTGCCCCATTCTTTATTCAAAGCTGACAGATCCGAATATTCATCTTTCAACGCCTTCTTGAAGCCAGCAAGACAATAATGGCATCGGCATGCATCGGATTCCCTGACGAAGAACAGGCAGTTTTCATCGCCGAGATTGTAGAAGACGGAGCCGAAACGGGAAAAATCCTGCACCAGTTTTTCAAATGTTTCCACTCGTCCCTTATCTGCTTCAGTATTTGTGAAGCACTCAAGACACTCAAGACCGTCAGGGGACATTTTGCGATGTTCAAAGGTAAGACGATTGACAAATGGAATCAATTTTAATCCGGCATCTGTTCCCATTACGCCCCGTTGTTTGCGATCAATATTGTATTGCCAGAATACCATCGGCATTGCCGCACCGTTGATTCCAATTTTTTTTATCTGTTGGTATGTGTTGTGAGTCCATAACGCATTGTCATTTACGTAGAAACCTCCCAGCCAGGCTCCGACCAGGAAATCCGGAAGACTTGTGTCGGCGCGATAGACCCGCCGGAAAAGAATCTGCTCAATTATATTCCCATGCGTTAATTTCAATTTGACCCACATCTGGTTGCCCTTGACCCGGCTCAGAGGCACATCCAGCCGGATTGAATCTTGACCTTTTACTTCCTGTTCGGATTTCACCAGCAGGCGTCCGTATATGTCGGACATCTCCGCTGTAAGCTTCAAGCCATCTGTAGGGGCGCCATCCATTTTTATTGTAAGAGGCACGACTGCATCAGATCCATTAATTACATCAGGTTCCTCTATTGAAGCTATTTTGCGAGATGAACGGTTGACTGTGATTATTCGGGTTGACCAGTCAAGCACTTTGTTGTCAGCTTTTACAAATACGTCAACTAACACTTCACCGGCCGGCATATGCGGACAGGGAATGTTAATTGTGGATTCTCCGGCTGGAATATCTGCTTTAACCGTAGCCTCCCCTATGAACTCGCAGAAACGGTAGTCATTCACGCGTACCCTGACGTTGATCGAGCATGACAGTGGCTTTCCGTTGTTTTTAACATTGATCGTAAATGGACCTTTTCTATCCTGGGGAATTGTTTTCTCATCAAAAGAGCTTTTAACAATTTTGACTGCCGGATCCTTTTGCGCCGCCCAGAGAATCGCACGTCCCAGCATTGCCGCATAAATGTCATAATGCAGTTCGGGTCCGCTCCATATGTCCTGTTCCTTTTCAGGTGCCAGGCAGTTCCGGTAGGACGGCTTGTAGAGGAAAGCTGCAACCCGTCCTTTTTTCAGCACATACGTCTGAATGAAATCTTCCAGTTTCCATTCCTTCTTCTGTCGTTTGGCATCTTTTATTTCCCCCTGGACAAAAGACAGGTCTTCCCATGGTATTCCCCGGCAGATGTAGCCGTTATCTGATTCCGCCTGCCTGAAAACCTGCTGCAGGATCGGATCGCGGTCTTTAGCTTTATCTGCGGGGCCCCAGGGGTTGATGTAAACCAGGCCGACACCTTTTTTCGCTACCGCTTCAAGAATATTGTATTGCAAGTCAAACGGTAGGCTGATCCATTGCTGTCCGCCGATCAGGATCACATCATAGTCCCCCGGCTTGAGCGCTTTTGCCTCAGCATCCTTAAACTTGCGCAGATATGGGCGCTGTGTCCAGTTGTCATTTGCCGCATAGATGCAATCGTAGTCGGTAGTCATGAAGATGTCGCAGTGGAAATCGAACCTCTGTTCCAGTTCGACAAGAGTCCTTGCGTTCGCGAACGGAGTGATGAGAAGAACCTTCAACGCCCCTTCGGCATACGGTTTTGCCCAGGCCGTATGCTGTGTCACAACTTCCCGGCTGATCTTCCACCATCCGTCGTCGGCATATCCTTCGTATGGATCTGTAATGTCATTGCCATCGGTGAGGGCGACCAGGCGGAAAGCGGAAAACACAAAAAACAGACAGCCCAGCATCCAAGCTGAATTAAGTCTCATAGGAATATCCCTTTTTGATTATTGATTTAAATAAACTGAATTCATTCAAAACATTTACGAAATTGACTCATTTAATTTGATTTTTTCGGGAAGACCACGGATGGAGCAATCGATGCCGCAAAGGCCAGGCCGAGCTTGGAGTTCATTCCCCATTTATGCTTCCCTTCAGCTTTCTCAATGGAAGAAGAGGCCTCTTTTGCGGCGTTTAAAGCATTGTCAACCATATTATTCAGGCAGGGCAGGTCTTTGATATACGGTTTTGCAAGGATGAGATTTACAAGAATTGATCCATGGTAGCCACCCAATGATTCTTCCCCCAATCCTGAACTGTTAAGGTTCCAGGAGCCATCTGGCTGCTGATTTTCTGCAGCCCAGGAGAGGAAACGGAGGTTGAGATGTTCAATGCATTCCTCCCTGATTTCCGGACACCTTCCTCTGATGTGCCCGAGTCCGTTGCATATCGCATCCGGCATATATACGGCAAGGGAATATCCGTAACCGCATTTCTTGCCTTCCTTATCCGTGCGATTCAGGTCTATTGTAGCACTATGATGGGTCAGTTGAACGGCACGGTCATGATACTTCCCGTCCCGTAAAATGTCTTCAAGCCCCCACAGGACATTACATATTCTGGAATCCGCGCACCAGAAATTATAATGATCCTCTTTATAATCCTCTATGAAACCTCCGACGCTGTCGTCTTCATTTGACCAGCAATTTAAAACATAATCGGTGAATCGGACCACTGAATCTATCAGCTTTGCTTTCATGGGATCATTGTTTTCAAGAATGGATGCGGTGTCGAGAACTGCAAGGGCCATGTCCCCGCAGTCGGCGGGATACCAGGCCATTGGAACCCCGTCGCGTCTCACCTCGTTGTGGTATCCCATGTTGTAGGCGTCAGGATGTCCCTGGGTGCCCTGAAGTTTCACCGTGAAGTCCGCCCATATTTTTGCAGCCATACGATAATCATTGTTTCCGGTGATTTTAAATCCCGCGCAAAGGGACCTGATTGCAAAGCTTTGAATATACCCGATGGCGCATTCCTTTAAATGTATTTCATATGCCCCCTTGTCGAGCCAGGCATTCGCGTAAGAATCACACATTCTTTCCAGATACTCAATATTATTTGATGTGCTCATTTTTTTAATTTCTTCCGTTTTAGTTTAACTATTTGTAAATAGTCCTATCAGTCGTTTCTCCAGAAAGACCTGTAATTGGCCCACGGCAAAGCATCGTACATCCTTTTCCCTTCGACATGGCCGTCAAGGTGTGCCGCGTTCATAGAACCATTGTGCCGGAAGGAACAGTACCCTCCCAAATTAAGATAATACTGAGTTTTGCCATCGGTGAAAGTGCATAAATCAGAGGGTTTTTTAATTGCCTTGACGTTTGTCTGTGTCGGTGTGCTGGTATTGTCTTGAGCCGACACGCGTTCATTGCCCGAATATGAGCTGGCGGCACCCACAACAACAGATAAAGCGTTCGTGACTGGGATGGCATAATCCTGGCTTGTTATATCTGAACTGGGGCACGTTGCCGAACCCAATCCAACATTTGCCGTTGTATTGAGGGTTAATGGGGCTTTATATCCCAGATATGCGAGAAAATCTGTATTCAAAGGCCATGGGTTCCTGATTGCGGGTGCTGGAGCAAGATCGGTGATTGCCGCCAGATATCCACTGTAGTCATCCGCATAAAGCATTGTTGCACTGCCGAACTGTTTTAAGTTATTGATACATGAGATGTTTTTTGCAGAATCCCTTGCCTTTTTCAGGGCCGGCAGGAGCATGCCCGCCAGAATTGCGATTATCGCAATTACAACGAGGAGCTCTATTAATGTGAATGGCTTGCACTGCAAATGGTTGCGCTTTGCGGAACTTTCTTCCTCAAGGATTCTGGAACTGAGGTTTTCCTCCATACGGCATTCCGCCTGTCTTTCTTCACAGGGCATAAGTTCAGGTTCACATGGATACGTGTTCATATGTCAAATCCCTCCTTTTTCATTTTTCATATTTGCCTGTTTTTCTTAGCGGTTTTGCGGGAAATTCCAGCAATTCATACTGCCTCTTTCGCAAAATCTCCTTTAAATACTTGATTGTCATTATTCTTTTTAAGCGTTCGTTGCGGATTATGAACATATGCGTTTATGATCTTGGCGGTGTTTTCGCATATTTCCTTGCATTCCAAGGGATTTGATATGCAACGCCTGATGTTTTCCTGCAAAAGGTAAAATTTGAAATTGTCGTAATGCCAGTCTTCCGTCAAATGGACTTCGGATTGAGCAGCCTGAATGAAACCTTTCATGGAAATATTCATTGTAGGTTCGTTAAAATGCCTTGTTGCAGGGATGATGCTTGCAGGGAGTGTAATCCTGTTTGAACCCAGGAGATCCTGACCGAAATCGCCGCAGATCAGGCGTAATAACGATGACGCCTCCTTTAAGTGTATTGAAGATCTGTTCAATCCAATATAAAACACTTCGGCTCCGGAGATTTTCCGTTCAGAGAATGGCAGGGAAACGACTTTCCATTCATCCGGGGGATTATCACCGAGAAGCAGGTGCAACCCCGGAGAACCTATGAAGCAAGCAATATTCCTGCCGTTGTCTCTGTTTAAAAAAGAAGCAGGTCCAAGCGAAAGATCTAATGTCTCCTCAACTCCTACCGAGTAAAGAAAATCAACGGCTTCCTGAATGCCGGCGACGCATGACTTGGAATCAATCAGGCATGTCCCATCAGAATCATTGAAAATATTCCCGCCTCGCTGCCAGATGAAATTCTCCCAAAAACGAGCTGCATAAGTTACATATCCGAACCGATATAGTTTTTCACCGTTTCGCTGAACTGGAAAACTTTTCAGTATGGATGAAAGTTGAGTCCACGACAAGTTCTCATCCGGCAATTCTATGCCCATCTCTTCAAATATGCTTTTATTGCAAAACAAACCGGTTGCATGAAAACTTCTTGGTAGAGCGTAAATATTACCATATACCTTAGCCGGTTTTAATGCAGAACTGAAATATGACTCTGAAGGATCCTCATAATAATTATTGAGAGAGTGAAGATGTTTTTTATCAATAAATCCTTTCAGTGCGGGAGGGGTCAGTGTATATATGTCTGCAGATTCAATTATCTCACGACTTGATTCCAGCAAATAATCTATTGAGTTAATATCTCGGATTTTAAGTGAGCAGTCATGGAATTCTGATTCAAAACGCTTTTTTATTGCATTTTCAATATTTACCGACTGCAGATAATGCAGATCGTGAAATTTCAGCCATTTTATCTCATGTGAAGTTTTTTCTGATGCCGGAAAATTTGACGGGGATGGATATATAGCATCAGTTTTTTTTATGAATGTTCCCAAGCGCGGACGTCGATATATCAGATTTTTATTGGACAGGATATTCAGGCTTTGCTTAATTGTTATGACACTTACTTTGAATAATATGGCCAATTCGCGTTCAGTCGGGAGTTTGGATTTTGGGAAACCACCGTTCCTTATTAAATCCTCAAGTTTTTCTGCAACTTGAATATAGAGTGGAATATTGTCTTTAAAATTAATCATTATCAACCTCAATTTATTTGCCTGATATAATTATTATATCAGAGAAAATAAAAATGTCAATATTTATTTATTTTATTAATGTTTTTCCGGCAAATCGTCAGCCTTTATATTTGATGGAAGAGGGCTGGAGAAAATTCAGTCTTAATAACTCGGGATGTTATCCCGAGTTCGCGGGGTGATACCCCTCGTTACCCGAAACAGGAATATTTATTCCCAGACCGATTTGAAGTTGAAATAGGAGCTGCCGGGCTCATCCGGTTCGGCGTTCGTGTAGTCGAAGAAGTCTGCGGAATTCGCAAGTTCGGGGATCGAGAACACTATGTATGAGTACAGGTAGTCAAGTCGCATCGGAGTTAAACTTTAGCCTTGGTGTTTTAGTTGCTTGCAGAATATCAAATATCCGTTCGTTCATACAGCAATCCAATCATCCATCTTTTATGACT
>CAZION010000178.1:0-13868 GCA_964540865.1 uncultured Victivallis sp. | reverse complement strand
GCGTGGACGTTCAAATGCTGGCAGGACATCAGCACGAGAAGGTCAAGCTCATCAATTGGGACAACCCGGAGAAAAACGACTTCGCCATAGCGGAGGAGGTTACGCTTCGCGGCAACTTTGAGCGGCGGCCAGACCTTGTGCTTTACGTCAACGGCATAGCCATAGGAGTCATTGAACTGAAAAACAGCCATATCTCCATAGGGGACGGAATCCGCCAACTGTTGTCCAACCAGTTGAAGGAGTTCAACGAGTGGTTTTTCACTACGACACAGATTGTCATGGCAGGCAACGATTCCGAAGGACTGCGCTACGGCAGTATCAAGACCGAGGAGAAGTATTTCCTGAAGTGGAAAGAGGACGAGTCCGACAACTCGGGTTACAAGCTCGACAAATATCTGCGCAAGATGTGTCGCAAAGACAGAATTATCGAGCTGATGCACGACTTCGTATTATTTGACGGCGGGATAAAAAAGCTGCCCCGCGTACACCAGTATTTCGGCATAAAGGCGGCGCAGCAGCATGTCAACGCCTACAAGGGCGGCATAATCTGGCACACCCAGGGCAGCGGCAAAAGCATCGTGATGGTAATGCTCGCCAAGTGGATTCTTGAGAATAAACCGAAAGCCAGAGTACTGATCCTCACCGACCGCGACGAACTCGACAAGCAGATAGAGCGGGTTTTCACCGATGTCGGTGAATCCATTTGCCGCACTAGCAGCGGTCACGATCTTATGGTACAGCTCGGGCATACCGCGCCGCGTCTGCTCTGCTCGCTGATCCACAAGTTCGGCAGAAAGGGCGTGGACGATTTCGACGCCTTCATAAATGAACTGAAATCCCAGCCGAGTCATGCTGTCGGTGAACTTTTCATCTTTGTGGACGAGTGCCACCGCACCCAGAGCGGGAAACTGCACCAGACGATGAAGGCGCTTCTGCCCGGTGCCGTGTTCATAGGTTTTACCGGTACGCCGCTCCTCAAACAGGACAAACAGACCAGTATGGAAGTCTTCGGCGGCTACATCCACACCTACAAGTTTGGAGAGGGCGTCGAAGACGGCGTGGTGCTGGATCTCGTTTACGAGGCGCGGGACATAGCGCAGGAACTGGGTTCTCCGGAGAAAATAGACGCCTGGTTTGACGCCAAGACAAAGGGATTAAACAGCTGGCAGAAGGCGGCGCTGCGCGAACAGTGGGGCACAATGCAGAAGGTTCTCAGTTCAAAGTCGCGCATGGAACGTATGGTGGCGGACATAGTATTTGATTTCGGAGTGAAGCCGCGTTTGAGCAGTCAGAGGGGCAACGCCATGCTCGTGGCATCCAGCATTTACGAGGCGGCCAAGTATTTTGAGCTCTTCCAGAAGACGATTTTCAAGGGGAAATGTGCGGTGGTCACATCCTACAATCCGCAGGCGCAGGACGTGACGCTGGAGGAAACCGGCGCGAACAGTGAAACCGAAAAGCAGTTCCTCTACAACATCTATACCGAGCTGGTGAAGAATCTTGTTCCCAAGCCCGGCAAGTCCAAGACCGAAACCTACGAGGATGACGCGAAGGAGTTGTTCAAACACCAGCCGGCAAACATGCGGCTGTTGGTTGTCGTGGACAAACTGTTGACCGGATTCGACGCGCCGCCCTGCACCTACCTTTACATTGACAAGTCAATGCAGGACCACGGACTGTTCCAGGCCATATGCCGGACAAACCGCCTAGACGGTGATGACAAGGGATACGGCTACATCGTGGATTACAAGGATCTGTTCAAGAAGCTCTTGAATGAAAAGGGTACGGGTGCACTCCAGGTCTACACCTCCGATCTGGATCACACCGCAGGCGGCACGTCGCCGGATGTGCTGATGCAGGATCGCCTGAAGAAAGGCCGGGAACGGCTGGAGGAGGCGCTGGAGGCCGTGACATTGCTTTGCGAACCGGTAATGCCGCCCAAGGACATGCTGGCACACATCCACTATTTCTGCGGCAACTCCGAGAAACCCGACGATTTAAAGGCGCGCGAACCCCAGCGCATGACATTCTACAAATCCGTAGCCGCCATGTTGCGGGCATTTGCGAACATCGCAGACGATTTGTCCAACGCCGGTTACGACAATGACCGCATCAAAAAGATAAAGTTTGAAGTGGAAGATAAAGTGAAGGTGCGGGACAGCATCCGCCAAAGCGCCGGTGAAACCATTGACCTGAAGGCGTATGAGGCCGACATGCGGCATCTCATAGACACATACATTGAAGCCAGGGAGCCGAGGGTGATTTCAGACTTCGGCGAAACCGGGCTGCTCGAACTGATTGTCAACAGCGGAATGGCGGACGCAATAAGCAGCCTGCCCGAAGGAATCAGGGGGAACAAAGAGGCGGTGGCAGAGAGCATTGCAAACAACGTACGCAGTAAAATAGTCAAGGAACGGCTCAACGACCCGATTTTCTACGACAAGATGTCTGCGCTGCTTAAAGAGATTATCGCCGATCTTAAAGCGAAGCGGATAGATTATGAGGAGTTTCTGAAGCGCGTTGCCGCAGTAGCCAAGCAGGTGCATGCCGGCAAATCCAATGACACGCCCAAACAGCTCGACACCCAGGGGAAACGTGCCATCTTCAACCATCTCGCCAGCGAGATAGGGACGAAACCGGATAAAAGCCTTTCTGAAGTACCGGGAACCTACATGGGATTTGTGCCGGGCTCACCTCTGGAAATGTCCATCAGGATTGATGAGATTGTGCGGCAGGTGCGCCCCGATAACTGGCGCAGTCATAAACCCCGGGAGAATGTCATCAAGGCCGCACTTCTGCCGCTGTTCAACAATAACGAAGCCGCGGTGGAGCGGGTTTTCCTGATCATCAACTCACAGCGGGAATACTGATGCCGGCGCATATCCAACTGGGTGATGTCACCGTAAATGTGGTCATGAAGGACATCAAGAATGTCCATCTCAGCGTTCATCCCCCGACCGGTCGAGTAACCATTTCAGCGCCTTCGCGCATGAGCATGGACACTGTCCGCGTCTTTGCGATCTCAAAGCTGGGCTGGATAAGAAGGCAACAGGTGAAGATTCGCGAACAGGAGCGTGAAACTCCGCGAGAATATCTGGACAGGGAAAGCCATTATGTCTGGGGCAAACGTTATTTGCTCAAGGTGACAGAGTGCGAGCGTACGCCGTCAGTCGAGTTGAAGCATAACCGCATGCTTCTCAGTGTGCGCCCAGGAACGGATGACAGTAAGAGGGAGGCCATCATGGAAGACTGGTATCGCGGACAGGTCAGGCAGGCCGTGCCGACTATTGTTGAGAAATGGGAACGTCTGATCGGCGTAAAGGTGGAGCGCATATTCATACAGCACATGAAAACAAAGTGGGGAAGCTGCAATCCCGTAGCAAAGAACATCCGCCTGAACACCGACCTAGCCAAGAAACCGCACGAGTGTCTTGAGTATCTGGTCGTCCATGAGCTGGTTCACATGCTGGAACCCACCCATAACGCCCGTTTCATAGAGCTGATGGACAAGTTCATGCCGAAATGGCGGTTCTTCCGCGAACACATGAACCACCTGCCGGTCAGGCACGAAGACTGGAGATATTGAAAAGAGTGTTGTTTAAAGGTCGTTTCCAGACCTTTTAGTCGAAGCACAGACCGCTGTCAAAGAATTCCAGAGCCATCTTCCCGCACTTAGGGCATCTGTACTTACCGTCAGTTAGTATGAGTTCCCTACCGAGTTGTTCCTGCATGTTCCATGTGGCGACGTGATCCTGTCCCGGCGACTCCGACAGCCGGGTATCGTCATATGGAATCGGATTAGATGTCTTACACTTCGGGCATCTCCTCCTCTTGGCAAGCAGGTTCACCTGTACAATGTTGTGGCACTTTTCGCAGAGACATGGAAAAAAGCAAGTAGTCATGAAGTCCATCATTCCACCCCCTATAAGTATGTCGGCTTCGACTCCGCAGGAGCATTTGGCTTTTACTTCCGATCCCATATTTCCATCTCACATTCTTGTTATTACACTTCCACCGCTTTGTACGATTAGGATTCTAAAATAAACCAATATGGCTGCAAGGTCAAGATTCCAGACTTATATTCAAAGTTTCTCCGCGTCCTCCAAAAACTTCTTCATGGCCGCAGCGTCGGATTCGATTACATTCTTCATGATAACCTTACACATGTCTGTTCCATATCCGGGCTTGGTAAACTTTGGTGTTGTTTTGAGCATTTCCTGGGCAGCGATGAATACGGTTTATTTGCTTAAAACTCCTTGATATAAAGTAAATAGACAGTAATTGGTATGTTTGACGGTCTAGGGTTATGCCCAAGGCAGGTTAATTTGAGTAGGTAAAATGTATGATAACTGCATAATATACATGAATATAATCGGGGGACTGGGGAAATGAAAAACAATTCTTGCTGGAACAGATTGTCGGTTATCGCATTTGTCGTATTGTCTTTCTATGGTTTTGCGTGTTTCGCAGACGAATCGGAACCTGCCAGGAAGTCATTCTCATTTTCGGAACTCGGACAAAAGGCCACCGAAAAAGCGGACTCGAATTCCCTAGGAATCAAAGCCGTTGACAATGGTGCGGAGATTGTCTGCAAGCTTCAGGCGCTTGAAGCATCGGTAACACCGTCCGGAATTTCAATCAGATCCACTTCCAGCACAGAAGGCGCTGGAGCATTCAGCATGAAAGTCGCTGAACTTGGACGTGCCGGCCAAAGACTTTCACAGGATTCATCAGAGGTAAATGTAAAGGTATCAAAAGACTGTGTACAGATTGTCCGTCCGAATCTTGTCGAGGAATATACAGTCTCCGGCGACGGCATCCGTCAGGATTTCATAGTATCAAAAAGACCGGAAGGCAGTGGTGAGCTTGTGCTTGCCATCGGGCTTGGTGGAGCCACCGCGGAACTTTCCAGCTCCGGACTTAAAATCCGTCTCTCTGAAACCGGCAGGGAATTTGCGTATTCAAAACTTCTTGTTATAGATGCTGCTGGTAAAAAACTTCCTGCCGAATTCAAGATAAATTCGCCCAGTCAATTTATTGTCAGCGTCGATGACTCCGGCGCTGTTTATCCAGTCCGTATTGACCCTACAATCAGCGATGCCAATTGGATCAGCATGGGCGCAGTTTCAGGTACCGACAGTTCTGTCTCCTCCCTTGTTTTCGACTCTTCCGGGAATCTCTACGCTGGGGGGATGTTCATGAGTGCCGGCGGCGTTACAGTGAACCACGTCGCCAAATGGAACGGCTCCACCTGGAGCGACCTGGGAAATGGAATGGACGGCGGTACTGTCTCCGCCCTTGCTTTTGACTCTTACGGGAACCTTTATGCGGGAGGAGACTTCGTTACGGCTGGCGGAGACTATATCACTGAAGGGGTCACAGTGAACTACATCGCCAAATGGGACGGCATCTCATGGAGCGCGCTCGGAACGGGAATGGATGCCAGTGTCTACGCCCTTGTTTTTGACTCTTCCGGGAACCTCTACGTGGGCGGGGAGTTCTCCACTGCGGGAGGTGGCTCCGTGAACGGTATCGCCAAATGGGACGGCATCTCTTGGAGTTCACTAGGTACTGGGATGGAAGGCGGTGTTTATGCCCTTGCTTTCGACTCTTCCGGGAACCTTTATGCTGGCGGTGGGTTCTACACTGCTGGCGGAGTATCAGTAAGCAATATCGCCAAATGGGACGGTCTCGAATGGGGTGCGCTCGGAACTGGGACGGAAGGCCGTGTTCAAGCTCTCGCTTTTGACTCTACCGGAAACCTCTACGCGGGCGGTGAGTTTTACAATGCTGACTCCGTTATGTACGGTGTTGCCAAATGGAACGGCATGGAATGGAGTACGCTCGGAACAGGAACGGAAGGGATTGTTTCCGCCATCGTTTGCGACTCTTCCGGAAATCTCTATGCGGGAGGAGACTTCACCAATGCGGGCGGAGTCACAGTGAACCTCATTGCTAAATGGAATGGCTCCTCTTGGAGCGCGCTTGAAACGGGAATGAAAGGGTATTATGTCCAAGTCCTCGCTTTAGGCCCTACTGGAACCATTTATGCGGGAGGAGACTTCTATACTGCGGGAGCAGCGTCGGCCAACAACATTGCCAAATGGAACAGTTCCGCATGGAGCTCACTCGGTATAGCGGGAATAGATTTCATTGTTTCCGCCCTTGCTTGCGACTCTTCCGGGAACCTATACGTAGGAGGAGGAGGCGGATTATCAGGAAACAACATTGCCAAATGGAGTGGCTCCTCTTGGAGCGCGCTCGGAACGGGAATGAAGAAAGATAATATTTACGAATCAGCCGGTGTCAACTCCCTAGTTTTAGACTCTTCCGGAAACCTTTTCGCGGGAGGGGACTTTACAAGCGCAGATGGGGTGTCGGCGAATTATATCGCCAAATGGAACGGGAGCACGTGGAGTGCGCTCGGAACAGGTATAGGGTGGGGAAGCTACCACCCAACTGTCTTCGCCCTTGCTTGCGACTCTTTTGGAAATATATATGCTGGAGGGGGATTCAGCACAGCTGGAGGAGTCACAGCAAACCGTATCGCCAAATGGGACGGCTTCGCATGGAGTGCGCTCGGATCAGGGTTGAACAACTGGGTCTCCGCCCTAGCTTTTGACTCTTCTGGAAATCTATATGCGGGCGGGGAATTCACCGCAGCTGGAGGAATTGCAGTGAACCGTATCGCCAAATGGGACGGTTTCACATGGAGTGCGTTAGGAACGGGGATGATGGGGGGGAGCTACCCTAACGTCTCGACCCTAGCTTGCGACTCTTCCGGAAATCTCTATGCTGGAGGATACTTCTCTACTGCAGGTGGAGTGTCGGCTATCAATATCGCCAAATGGAACGGTATCTCATGGAGTGCGCTCGGAACAGGTATAGAAGGTGGGGGCTATCCCAGTATCTCCGCCATTGCCTTCGACTCTCACGGAAACCTCTATGCTGGAGGATACTTCTCTACTGCGGGCGGTGTGTCGGCGAATTATATCGCCAAATGGAATGGCTTCTCATGGAGTGCGCTCGGAACAGGTATTGGGAGAAGCGACCCAACTGTCTCCGCCCTAGCCTGCGACTCTTTCGGAAATCTCTATGTAGGAGGTATGTTCACCACCGCAGGAGGAAAGGCTTCACCAAATTTGGCAAAATGCATTATTTCCGACTCTGCAGTGCAGATCACAGCCATAGATGTAATAACAGGTACAGCACGAGTGGGTTCTGTATTGACGGCAGGCGCATTGACACCGGCGGGTGCAACGGCATCTTATCAGTGGAAGTTATGCACTGCGATAGACGGTGCATATGCAAGCATTGATGGTGCAACATTGAACACATATACACCGATTGCATGGGATGAAAACAAGTTCATCAAAGTGGTGGCAACAGGTACCGGCAACTACTATGGCACAGTGACAAGCGTGGCGACAGCAGCAGTGAAAGCAGCGTCGACTTCACCTGTCACAGCGATAGGTGCAATAACTGGTACATCACGAGTAGGTTCTGTATTGACAGCAGGTGCGTTGTCACCGGCAGGAGCAACAGCATCTTATCGGTGGGCGGTATGCTCTACTGTAGACGGAATATATTCAAACATTGTTGGCGCAACATTGAAGACATATACACCGGTTGCAGGCGATGCAGCTAAATTCCTTAAAGTGACGGCGACAGGTACCGGCAACTACTATGGAACAGTGACCAGTGGGGCGACAGCAGCTGTGGCCGCAGCCGTGACAACACCGATCACAGCGATAGCTGCAATAACCGGGACAGCTAAAGTAGGTTCTCTATTGACTGCAGGCGCATTGAAACCGACGGGCGCAACAGCATCTTATCGGTGGACAATATGTGAAACAGTAGATGGCACGTATGCAAACATACCTGAAGCAACATTAAACACATACTCTCCAGTTGCAGGGGATGTAAACAAATTCATCAAAGTGGTGGCGACTGGTACGGGCAGCTACTCGGGCACAGTGACAAGTGTGGCGACAGTAGCTGTGGAAGCAGCCGTGACGACACCGCTCACAGCGATAGCTGCAATAACCGGGACAGCTAAAGTAGGTTCTGTATTGACAGCAGGAGTATTGACGCCCGCGGGCGCAACGGCATCCTATCAGTGGAAAATATGTGGTACGGCAGGCGGTAAATATGTAAACATTGCCGGTGCGACATCAAATACATACATGCCGGGGCTTGGAGATGTGAAAAAGTTCATCATGGTGGTGGCAACTGGTACAGGTAACTATTCCGGTACAGTGACAAGTGTGGCGACAGCCGCCATAGCGCCAGGAACTATGCCGATCACAGGCATAGGTGCAATAACCCCAGCCCCACCCCAAGTGGGCTCAGTATTGACCGCCGGCACCTTGATACCTCAAATTGCAACCGTAACTTACCAGTGGACAATATCTGAAACGGCAGACGGTAGTTATGTAAACATTGCCAAGGCAACAGCGAAAACATACAAGCCGGCTGCAGGTGATCTAAACAAATTCCTCAAAGTGGTGGCAACAGGTAAAGGGGGTTATTCCGGCACAGTGATAAGTGCGGCGACTGCAGCGGTGACAACGCCGCTCAAATCTATAGCTGCAATAACCGGTACGGCAAAAATAGGCTCCATATTGTCGGCAGGAGCATTGACACCCGCAGGTGCAACAGTGTCTTATCAGTGGAAAACAGCTGCCAAGGCCGCTGGCCCATACAATGATATTGAAGGAGAAATATTAAACACGTACACACCTGTTCCAGACGATGCGAAACAGTTCATCAAAGTGGAGGCAACCGGTACGGACAGCTACTCCGGCACAGTTATAAGTGCGGCGACAAAGGCGATACCGACGTTGATTACATCCGTAGGAATAACCGGTGCAGCTAAAGTGGGCTCTGCATTGACGGCAGGAGCATTTACACCGGCAGGTGCAACTGCAACTTACCAGTGGACAGTGTCTGACGCAGAAGATGGCGATTATGTAAACATTGCCAAGGCGAAGGCGAAAACATATACACCGGTTGCAGGTGATTTGAATAGATTCCTCAAAGTTGTGGCAACAGGTACTGTCGCCTACTCCGGAACAGTGACAAGTCCAGCGACAGCCGCAGTGACAATGCCGATCAAAACGATAGGTGCAATAACCCCCAAAGCCAAAGTGGGTGTTTTATTGACGGCAGGCGCATTGACGCCGGTGGAAGCAACCGCGACTTATCAGTGGAAAATAGCTGCCAAAGCCGCTGGCCCCTATGTTAGCATCGATGGGGAAACATCAAATACGTACACACCGGTTCCAGGCGATGCGAAACAGTTCATCAAGGTGGAGGCAACTGGTATGGACAGCTACTCCGGCACAGTTATGAGTACGCCGACAGTAGCCGTAGCGGCCGCCACATTTACGGTTTCATCGGCAAGTTTCCCGAATGGCGACCCGATACCCGATATGTACGCAAATTATCTGTATGGAGATAATATTTCACCCGAATTGTCGTGGATCAATGTGCCGACTGGAACACAGTCATTTGCCGTAACATGTATTGATCCCGCTGCGGGAAAATGGGTTCATTGGATGGTGATTGACATTCCCGCCGACATCACCGGACTAGCCGAAGGGGCTTCCCTCAACGATATGCCAGAGGATTCAATAGAGTTGAATAATTCCTTTTATGGTCTCAACCTAGGCGAAAAGTACGGTTATGGCTATGGCGGACCGGAACCGCCCAGCGGAAAACATACCTATGTATTCACTGTTTACGCACTCAGCGTAACGTCTGTCAACGCATCTGGCAAAATCTCTGAGGCTGCCTTTTTAAAACTCGTATCCGGCAAAATACTTGCCAAAACACAGTGGACAGGAACTTTTACAAGGTAAGGGGACTTTGAGGCAATTACATAAGATTGCTGTATTTATTAAGATTATGTATGCAATAATATGGGGGGTGTTTTATGATGAACGTCATTTCCAAATCAAGACTGATCGCTGTCTTGATGTGTTGTGCTTTCGGTGCGCTTTTCGGCGCAAGTGATGTGACGATATCAACCGCAGTCACAAGCGGCGGAACTTTCAGTGGCGGCACTCCGAATATATTCACGCCATCAGCGGCGGCTGCGGTGGCGAACAACAGCACAATTCAATCCTCCCTTTCCGTCGGAACCGGCGTAACCGTTAACACCGTCAGCGGTGCAGCAGGCAATGGCGACCTCACGGTAACCACTGCGATCACTAAATCCGGAACGGGAAGTGCAACACTGACGCTCAATGCGATTCGCGATCTGAAGATTGATGCGGCGATTGCTACCGCTACCAACAATGCCAGCAGTGGCACTATGCCACTGATTCTGTCGGCAGGCCGTAGCATCTCCTCCACCAGGTCAATTTCGTCAAACGGCGGCGACATCACTATTAATACCGTCAATCCGTTTGTTCTCGGTTCATCACTATCTTCTGGAACTGGGCAAATATCTCTTCATACCGGCTCATTTGAATCAACTGCGTCCCAGACGGTTACCGGCGCCAATGTCAACGTCGCGGCGGCAGCGGCCATAAAACTCTCCGGCACCATAAGCGGCAATCTCAACGTCTCCGGAACACTTTCCGCCGGTCAGAATGGAATGAAATCGTTGCTGGTGAACGGCGTGCTGGCATTACAGCCGGGAGCAACTACGGTGATAAATCTGGGAGGAACCTCGCAAGGGAATGGTTACGGTTCAATTACTGCTTCCGGTGCTGTAATCGTCGCCGGGGCGCTTCAGGTGGATTTCGCCAATCTCTTCGAGGACACCATTGCCAATGGTCACAGCTTCACCATCGTTTCAGGTGCCAGCGTCACTGGAACCTTTGACGGCCTGCCAGACGGCAGCCGGATCATTTTTCCAGGGGATCTCGGTTCGGTGAAGATCAACTACACTGCAACGGAGGTTGTGCTGAGTGACTGGACTCCAGTGTTCACCGATCTCACTTGGGATCCGGGCACCACAGACGCAGGCACGCAGATATTTACCAATACGAACCTCCGCCGCGGCCGCCACTATTTCCGTATTTCCACCCAGGAGACAGATGTCGGGGCTTGGCGTACACGCCTTATAACGAGCGTGGGCGAGGCCGACCTCTACATGAGCCGTGACTCATTACCTACAACCTCGTCATACAGCTATCACTCTAATCGGGTGGGTTCGGACGGTTTCGTATTGCCGAGCGAACAATTTGCCGCCAACCAGGAATGGAAGATTCTTGTCTTTGCAAGTCAGGGCGCGGAATGGTCGCTTTTTTCCGGAGAAGCGTTCGTACAGGATCTCGGGCCACTCACCGCTACCGAAGGCGCCAATTCAGGCGATGTGATAGTCGGGCCGGAGGGCATTGTGTTTTTCAAGACCGCCGTGCCTGCCAACACTCCCGCATGGGCTCTGTGGACGCGGGCTAACACAGCTGTCGGCTCACCCTACACTAATACCGCCTTGGGGTTGCGTGTGCGTCGGTTAAAGGTGCCGATAGACACCTACACTGACCGCCTTTCCACCACTGGACAGTTCCTTGTTGTGCCCAGCTATCTAAGCGCCAATGGCGACACGTATTTTGTTTCATTGACTGCGGAGCCCACCTCACGCTTGAACCTCGCTTCTTATCAGCAGCCAGTCGGTACGATGCCGTTCGAGACTGCGGCGTTCGCAGTGGCTATGCCGACAAACACGTTTTTCTTCAAAACCTATCGGGTCGATGTGCCTGTGCAGCAAATTGCCTGGGATCTTACCGCGACATCGGGCAGCGGCAATCTCCAGATGTGCGCACGCCGTGCCAATGTGCCGAATCCGGGTAACAACGACGCATTTGTCGAGGCACCCATCGGCGTGGCTGATGGCTTGACGCTCGTGCCGCCGACGCTCAGCGACGGCGTGTGGTATGTGACAGTTTACACTGATGGCAACGCCGCAGCCGGCACAATCCGCACCGGTCCGCCCGTAGTGACGGACATCAGTTTCGTAGATCAAATCACCAACGATCTCACCGGAAAATCCGGGTGGCGCATCTACCGGGTGAAGGACATTGACAGCCAACTCGGTTGTCTCGGCTGGGATATTCTGCTCAACGCGCCTGTGGACAATCGATTACTGGCGATCCGCGCCAACGCGGTTCCCGGACGGAGGCATTATCGCAGCGATGATAGTTTCTATTTTTCAAGCGATGACCGTTTCGACTATTCGTCAACTATCGGCGATCTGCAGCGCCCCGCTCATCAGGCGGATGTCTGGTATATTGGAGTATATCGGCCTGATGCCGTGCTTGGGGCATTTATCCTGACTACGCGTTTACTCACAGCGACCACTGCAGCCATGGACGCAGCCACGCCGCCCCAGGCCAATGTTGTGACAAATCAAATGGCAGGGCTGTGGAAGTATTTCAGGATCGACGTGCCTGCTGGTGTGTTGGGGTGGGATCTACGGCTGGTGAACGTGACCTCTGGAACCCCTAGGCTTATGGTGCGGCGCGATCAGTTGCCGGGGGATTTGGGAGCCCCTGGAGTTGGTTACAACGGCACAGCGTGGCCTAGCGGCAGGCAATGGGAAGCCGGCGATGATCTGTCGGGCTGCCGCTACGAAGCGGACGGAAGTGATGCCTACGGGCGGGTGCTGCACATGGGAATGGGCAATCCTCTGGAGCCGGCGACGTATTACGTGGGCGTGACCAACTCCGGTGGCACGGCGGCGATGAACTATACTCTTTTGAGCCGTGGTATCGGGGCCGGGCAGAGCATCACTGTAACGGATTTGAATTACACCGGTGGAATCGATGCCCAGAGCAATCTGGCACCGCGGGAGCTTTCCTATTATAAGGTGACGGTGCCTGCTGGACAGACAAGCTGGCAGGTGAAGCTTAGTGCGACAACTGGAGACGTGGCATTTGCGGTGCGACAGGGTACGCTGCCCAACATCCAGTCGCTGTCATCGGTGCTCTTCAGTCCGTACAATGGCCGCTATCCCAGTAGTATTTATGATGGCAGGGGAATCCTAGTGGAGAAGTCGGGCAATGATCATTATGTGTTGTTGCCGAGGTATGCGACGAGTAACAACCAGACGGAGACGACGATTCCGGTGGGCGACTACTATCTGGCGGTGCTGTCCCAGGGTGCGACGAACGTCGGTGCGACCGGCAACAGTCTGAACGGGCCGCGGATTGGAACCGGCAACGCGGCCTACACGCTGCTGAGTCGGGGCAATGCGCAGACCACCGCACTGGGGGCTCTGACGTTGGGTGGAGTGGACCTGGTGCAGACGGGTGACAGTCTGGAAGGCGGCGAGGTGAAGTTTTATACATTCGCTGTTCCTTCTGGGCTGGCTAGCGTACAGGTGTCGTTGGAAAACCGCACGGGCAACCCGTGGCTGAACCTGCCGTCTGCGCCCGGACGGCTTGAGGTCACCAACAGCTATGGTTTGGACTGCATGGCTTTTGGCAGTTACGGGAGTGATATACCTAATGGAGCGAGCTTCGTGACATTGACCAATCCTGCGGCAGGCACCTACACATTGGGTGTAAAGGCGGCCATCAGCGGCAATAGCTACCCCGACGCCACCTACACAATAAGGGTGCAAAGTTTGGCGACGGTCATTGTGCCGTTCGACGGTGGTAGCGCAAGTATCATTGCTCAGCCGGCCAGCACCTGGCGGTTTTTCCAGGTCGACGTGCCTGCAGGTGCGTTGGGGTGGGATCTGCGCTTGGTGAACGTTACCTCCGGAACCCCTCGGCTTATGGTGCGGCGCGATCAGTTGCCGCAGTCTCTAAGTAGCGTTTGGTTTCAATGGAAAGAAAATTGGCCAAGCGGCAGTCAATGTGAAGCCGGGGATGATTTGACGGGCTGCCGCTACGAAGCGGACGGAAGTGATG
>CAZION010000177.1:0-13956 GCA_964540865.1 uncultured Victivallis sp. | reverse complement strand
TTCTATCTTTCATAAAGTTCATCTCTGTTGAACTTAAAATTCTTCGTGTGAATTCCTATCGCAGTGAATTTGCGTCTGGCCTTCTGAACTCTTGTTGGAGAATCATTGAAAAGAAGTATTATCTTAACATGTTTATCTTCCAGACCAGAAAGCGCATCAGGAACTCTTATTGTTTTTCTTTTCACATCCGCCTCGAATTCAATGGCCTGCATATTCCACCTCTATCCTTGCAAGAATTATAACATTACCTCTTGCGTATAATCTATTGCTTTCCACATTCAAATTCAAGCTCCGGCAGCAAGAGGACAAGCTTCATGCGCCCGGCGAACTTCGCGACCCCTATTCCGATATTATTCTCATTTGTCCTGATTGAATGGAAAGAAAAAAACATGTGTTTACTATCGGCACGATCTCGTACCGGTTGAAGATGCAGAAGTACTGTTATACTCCATTAGGCTGAAAATTTACATTTTGATTGCGGAAATTTTGGGAATTGCTCTGCATTCTGAGAGGCCGCCGATACCGAGGTATCGAAGGCGCTCGAAGGGTGCGGAGCAAAACCAAAAGACCGCAACCATTTTTTGGCGAGCATCTTTTGGGCGTATTTTTCCGTTCCTTCCTCTGACGACATTCATGTCGCCCTCGGTCGGAACAAAAAAATCCAATCCAAAATCTTGCTCGTCAAAATATAAATTTTCAGCCTAATGGAGTATAAAGGCTGGCGGATATCCTTTACTGCGGACTGCATTACCCAATAAATTACCTATTAACATTACCTATTACCCGATAGGCTCTTCCACTTTGCGAGTTTGCCTCGTCCGACACATTGGATTTTTCCCTGCGCCCGCAGGTCTTTCAGCACTTTCCTAATATTCACCGGATAACCTATTGCATCCACATTTGAATTCAAGTTCCACTCATAAAACTACATTCCATGTACGCCCTGCGAAGTTAGCAGAGGCTTTTGCTGATATGAATTTTGATTTTCATACTGGCTGGAAGATACCCGAAGATGGAAAAGTAAATCAAGGAAGTCAGGATAAAAGGCGTAGTTTTCCCATTAGGTGTTTCCCTACTTCACGAAAACGGTAGCAACCACATTGATCTTCCTGCCGTTGGAAAGAGTGACGGTAAACGTTTTTGTCAATGTGTCAGAATATTTCCCGTCTTCCACGAAAATGGCTTCGCCTGCTGCGATATTCGCAAGAAGTTCAAGCTGTTCGCAGGCGAGAAGCGAGATGTTGTAGTTGTCGTCGGAAGCTTCCTCCGGATTGCTCAGGGAAGCTATGGCAATTATTCCGACTTTGTCAGCTCCGAGCTCATCTTTCTGTGCGTCGTCAAGAATCCCGAGAGACTTTAGATTTGTAAGCACTCCAGGCTTCTTTGTCCCCTCCACATGGACGACGAATGGAACTGCCGAGAGTGCGGACTTATTTGTGGTGTCGTTACCGATGCCAGCGCCTTCGACACCGTAGAAGAACATATGGAGCCCTTCGTCGAGCTTGGCTGCGAGTTTCGCATCGTCATTCGCCTTTGCAAGCGTGTTTTCCACCCACTTCGTCGCATAGTCGTTGACAATGTCATCCTCATCCCATCCGTTCCTCGTATCAAGGAAATTCTGCAGCCCTTGAATGATCGAGTGATCCGATATTTCCACCGGAGCAGCAGGCAGATAGCATGAGATGTCAAAGTAGCCATCTGCAAGGCAATTCTTCCTCGTGGCTACCGTATGGCTCGCGGTCCCTTTAGCAGTATCTGGCATTTCGTTGAAGAAGAAATCGAATGTATGCTCTCCCTCGGAGTTGATCAGAGCCGAATACGAGAAAAATCCCTTGGCATCGGTTTTAGTCAGGAAAGTCGTCAGCCCGGTGATCGGGTTTCTTGCCTGGAGTACGATATTCGGTATTGCAGTGTTATTGTCATCGAGAACCTGTCCCTTGAAAACAGCCGTGAACGGAACCGCAAGATCGTTCGACGGAACCTGCTTCAGAACTATGTCAGTCATTTTATAACAGTTCACCGTCAGCGTGACATTCGTATATGCCGTGGTTCCATATAGGAGGAAATACCATGCGCCTGGTGCGGGATTGCTGACAGTCAGGATCTCGCTTGTGGCATTTTCCACACCTTTTGCGCCGTAAGACGCCTTGGTAGGATAGTTTGCGAACTTCGCAAACAGATCACAGTCATTGGCTCCGGCTGGAGGTAAAATAATACCGTTGACTGTGGCAACCAGTCTGGCGGTTCCCATAGGGACATCCGTGTAGAAGTAGGTCAGGCTGCCTTTTGTACCGTCTGTTGACAATGAGGTAGAGCTGCTGGCTATTTCATCAGGGACAAGGCTGGAACCTGTGGATGATTTTCTCCCAACTGCACCGGCGAGACTCATGGTGCTGTCATAATTTATGCCGTACTTCGCCTTCACCTTGTAATAGTATGGAATGTCAGCGGTTGGCGGATTATCATCATATTCCAAGCTTGCAACGGCGCTTTTGACCTTTGATTCATCCTTGGAGAACTTGGAATCTGTGTAGCGGTAGACATCGTATGCTGTTGCTCCTGGCACTGCGGCCCATGTGACTGTGATCTTGTTTGAATATGTCCCATTGCTGGCCGTTATCGTTGCTGGTCCCTTCTTGGAAAGGTATCCGGTATTGCTCCTGCTAACGAGGGTGCTGCCATTCTGGTTCTTCGCCGCTATCCAGTAATAGTAGTTCTTTACAACTAAAACTCCGTTCCCGTCGACCGAAGGGAGGAGCTTGTTGCCGTAATCATCTAGGAATAAGGCGCTGGTCTCGCCAATCGGGGTATTTGTTCCAATTGCAGGCACCGGAGTGAGTGACTCCGTACGATAAACCATGTACGATGTCGCTCCGGCCACCTTCGCCCAGGTTACGTGGATCCTGTCGAAGTAGGTGCCGTCTGACGCCGTGACAGAGGCAAGGACAGAAGGAGCCTTGGTCCGGTATCCGGAATTCGCGGCGCTGTACTTGCCATAGTCCACAGCATTTTTAGCCTTGACGGAATAGTAGAAAAGCTTTCCGGCATCGGCATCAAGCACGGCCTTGGAGTTGTCTTCGAAGATGTTGTCTGTCGTCTCGAATTCCTCTGCGAAATTCGCATCCATCAGATTGTTCTTCCTTCCAACCATGTAGCCTGTCGCTCCGGCTGTGGCTGTCCATGTCACTACGATTTTGTCATCGAAAAGTCCGTCGCTCGCGTTCACTCCGGCAGGAACAGCAGGAAAAATTATTTGCTTGCTGCATTTCGCGGTCAGGGTGAGTCCCGAATAATCCGTAACACCATAAAGACGGATCAACCAGTTCCCGTCGGCCAAGGGATTCCCGCTTATCTGGACGATCTCATTGCTGCTGCCTTTAACCCCGCGCTTGACGGTATTGCCGTTAGGATCAATTACATCGATATCGCAGTCGCCTGTAACGCCTGAAATCTTTATCTCAAGCAGTGTCTGGAATTTGTCGGGTATATTGATTGAGTATGTCTTCGTCTCTCCAATTGAACCGCTGATTCCGGTAACGGCAACACCGTTTGTCAATGTCTTTATTATCGTGTCAGCAACAGGATCCGCTGTAGCTGGATCGCTGAAACCACTTTCCTTGCCGGCATCCACCGTGGTTACAAAATAGTAATAGTACGTCCCCATGAAAGTGTCAGCAAAAGTTACGTCAAGTATAGGATCAGAATTGAGTTTTACAGCGTTCTCGGATGAATTTATCGTTGACCGGTAGAGATTGTACGAATCGGCGCCTGGAACCGTGTCCCAGGAGAGATTGACCTTTGTCTTGTCCCCGGAAATTACAGCATCCAGGTTCGTAGGCTTGTCGGGGAAGTCAGTGCCATAGCTTGCGCTGAAGGTCACTCCACTGTAGTCGTCATATGCGTAGATCATGAAATACCAGTCACCAGCAGCAGGATACTGGATGGTTATCGTCTCATTGTTACCGGCGACTTTGGTTGATCTGTAGTCGTAGGTCTGAAGAGAAGGAATTTTTTCCAGCCTAGCATAGAGGTCGCAGTCGCCAGGCACAGTCACGCCTGTCAATGTCGCCGTCAGATATTTCTGGTTGCCGTCAGGCACGTTTATCTTGTAGACTTTCATACCAGTCTTGCTATCGGTAAGGAGTGGAGTGTTATCGCCTGAACTCAACGTGTTTGTGGTAGCATTGAAGAAGTTCGCTGTTGCGGTGAATGTAGTACCATGCCGCGGACTTGTGAGTGTCACATCGGTAGTTGCGGAATTCGCATCGGCTATCATCCCATCGCCGGAGATTGTCCAGTTGATGAAAGCATAGTCGGTATCGGGTGTTGCAGTGATTGTATGATTTGTGGTCTGTGTATCGAACGTCCCGGAGCCTGTCACTGCGCCTAGCCCGATCTTGTTGACGCTGATCGTCTCAGTATTGTGTGCGAAGTTCGCAGTAATATACATGTCCTGGCGGACATTTTCAACAATCAACGGATTGTCAGTTGAACTGAGACCGCCAATTCCAGTCCAGTTGGCGAAATGATAATCTGCATTCGGCGTAGCGATAACTGCGGAGGCATCTGCGCCGTAGTTGACATTCTGTGGCGTGTTTCCACTTATTGAACCATTTGATAAGTAGCCATATGATAACACGGGGGGTGAAATGAGGATTTTTGCCAAATTTTCTGAAAACTTGCCGCCCGCGGTAGAGAACCCACCTCCAACATAAAGGTTTCCAGAAGGATTGCAAACTAGAGCTCTGACAGTGCCGTCTGTTCCCGAGCCAAGCGCACTCCATGCGGTGCCATTCCACTTGGCAACATTATTTGCTGTTTTTCCACCCGCTGTAGTGAAATATCCTCCGACGTATAAGGGACCGGTAGAATCACAAGAAAGAGAGTCTACTTCGACTACAATTCCGTTCATTCCCGAGCCAAGCGCACTCCACGCTGTACCATTCCATTTTGCGATATGGTTTGCTGATATTCCCCCAGCCGTATCAAAGTCCCCTCCGACGTAGAGATTTCCAGAAGAGTCGAAAGCTAGGGCATGGACAGGGTCATCCACTCCCCATCCAAGTCCCGAGCCAATCGCACTCCACGTTGTACCATTCCATTTTGCGATATTGCTTGCTTGCACTCCCAAAACCCCAGGTGTAGTGAAATCTCCTCCGACGTAGAGACTTCCAGAAGAATCGCAAATTAGAGCTTCGACAAAGCCGTAGCCGGTAATTCCCGAGCCAAGAGAACTCCATACTGTACCATTCCATTTTGCGATATAGTTTGCTGACACTCCTCCAGCTGTTGTGAAATATCCTCCGGCGTAGAGGTTGCCTGATGAGTCGAAAGTGAGAGCTAATACCGATTGGTCCGTTCCCGATCCGAGGGCGCTCCATGTCAAACCGTTCCATTTGGCAATATGATTCACTGTAACTCCGTCCGCTGTAGTGAAAACTCCGCCAGCATAGAGAGTTCCAGAAGAGTCAAACGTGATGGCATTAACTATTCCGTCCATTCCTGAACCGAGAGAACTCCAGTCCGTTCCGTTCCACTTTGCGATGTAATTGACCGATACTCCCCCAGCCTTGGTAAATTCTCCCCCAGCGTATAGGTTCCCGTATGAATCGCAAGAGAGCGAATAGACTGTTGAATTCACCCATTTGTCAAGTATTAACGGACTCCATGCCGAACCGTTCCAATTGGCAACAGCAGTTGCTGTAATTCCGCCAGCAGCAGGGAAGTTTCCTCCGACAAATAGGTTTTCGGAGGAACCTAAAACAATGGCTCGTACTTCACTATACTTCTCAATTCCCAAGCCAAGAGGGTTCCATGTTGAACCGTTCCATTTTGCAATACTGTTTGCCGATACGCCTCCAGCTGTTGTAAATGCTCCTCCAGCGTAAAGATTTCCGGAAGAGTCACAGGCAAGGGAAAAGACTATGTTGTTCATTCCCGAGTCAAGTTGGCTCCATGAGGATCCGTTCCATTTGGCAATATTGTTGGCTGATATGCCACCCGCAGTGGTGATGCTTCCTCCAGCGTAAAGATTTCCGGAAGAGTCGCAGGCAAGGGATAAGACAAAACCATCAGTTCCCGAGTCAAGTTGGCTCCATGAGTATCCGTTCCATTTAGCAATATTGTTTGCCGATACTCCTCCAGCGGTGGAAAAACTTCCTCCTGCATAGAGTTTTCCAGAAGAATCAAAATCAAGGGCACAGACTGCTCCATCCATTCCTGTTCCAAGGGGGCTCCACGCTGAACCATTCCATTTTGCGATATAGTTCGCCAACACCCCACCAGCTGTGGTGAAATATCCTCCAGCGAATATGTTCCCGGAAGAGTTGCAGGCAAGGGAGTCGACAGTAGCATTCATTCCAGTTCCAAGCGGAATCCATGCCATACCGTTCCATTTGGCGATATGGTTTGCCGGTACTCCGCCAGCAGTGGTGAAGTTTCCTCCTGCATAGATATTTCCGGAAGAATCACAAGTAAGGGAACTTACAGTTCCGTTCATTCCAGAGCCAAGCGCAGTCCATTCGGTACCATTCCATTTGGCAACACGATTTACTGTAACTCCGTCAGCTCTGGTGAGATCTCCTCCAACGTATAGATTACCGAAACGATCATAAGTCAAAGCGTAGACAGTGCCAACTATTCCGGGAGCTCTTCCCATACTGACCCAATTTGCATCGCTGATGGTCGGATCAATGCGGACGGGGTAAATGGCGCTTGAATCGTCAACGCTGATATAAAATTCATCCGGTGAATTTGTCTTGAATTCGGCAGGAAGTGTTTTGCCGGTAGCGTCAGTGACAAGAAGTTTTGAATATGAGAATTCCCTGCCGGTTTCGGTGAGACGGATTTTAAGTCCGGAATTAGAAAGTTCGGCGGTCGCACCAGTGAGTCCGATGGAAAGCGAGAGATTGCCATTGCCTTCTGGCTTCTTTGAAATTATGAAATCCTGGCGGATGCCGTCACCTGAGACTGTATATTCCTCAATAAGTTCCGGGTAAATTATCTGAACGCAATCTTTTGATACCTTTACCTTTCCCTCTGGTGAAACCTGTGAAAGTCTGTGGCCGATACTTCCAAGTCCGGCGACTTTCATGCTGAATGTTCCACCGCCTTCGGTGCTGGAAGTGGATTTGATTGAAATACCGGACGGAGTTACTGATGCTTCGAGCGCCTGGAGTTTGCAGATGATTTTCGCGACGTTGTCAACTGCTTTAATCCCGAGAGAATTAGAGTCTGCTTTTTCGGTGGCTTTTTGTCCGAGTTCGGAAAAGGCGAATGACGTGCCTGCTTTATCGGTTTCAGCTGCGAAGCTCGCAAAGCCAGTGAAAGCTAAGACGATAAATGCGGAGAAGCAGAGTAGTTTCCACGATTTGTTAGAACTGGTTTTGCAGCTTTTCATGAATAGAAGAGTTTCCATATGTACCGGTGTTTCAGGCAGCCCCTCGGTCTTTTCTCGAAGACGGGCGAGACTCCCAGGTAAAACACAGGCCAAACTTCGCTAAGATGCTTCGCCATGGCACAAGATGCTACTTAAAAAAACATTGTAAACAGGCGGATGCCTGTTTA
The DNA here is from genome assembly GCA_964540865.1 of uncultured Victivallis sp. GTDB lineage: Bacteria > Verrucomicrobiota > Lentisphaeria > Victivallales > GWF2-50-93 > GWF2-50-93. The sequence goes on along the minus strand of CAZION010000177.1, from coordinate 6,390 downwards.
CCACCCCATGATTTTCGCGACATTCGGAATGTACGGCTTGACGAGCTGTTTAATCGCAAGTGCGTATTCGCGGATTTCCAGCTGGGCGTGATCGCTGTCTCGAAGTTCGAGGAAATGGATTAGATTGTTGAGGTCAACCGTTCCCCAGAAAGTGACCATCATGCTTTGCGGAAGAACCATGCGCGCCTGTTCCCGGCAGACTCCGCCGTCAAGTAGTTTGTTGTACAGGTCCAGAGAGCTCTTGTTGTGTCCAATCATCATTTTCCGGTATTCAGCATCATTGAAATTTTCATCAACTACGGAAGCCTGCCTATTAGTCTCAGCCTGTTTCCTGAGTTTTGAGGGGGTGAAGAATTCAAGGTCGATTTCAGTGTAGCGTCGGGATATCTCATTGTAGGACCATGTGCGGTGGCGGTGCCACTGGGCGCGTACAAAGAGCGGGCAGTGGATGCTGAATGTGAAAACAATGTGTTCCATTGTGCTGCTATGCTTGTTCTCAATAAGATATTTGAGGAGGATAATGTCTTTTTCGTCCATGCTGTCCTTCAGTTTTCCGAATGAGACGCGGGCGGCGTTGACAATAGTCGCTTCAGTTCCCATTTTGTCGATAAGTCCTATCCAGCCCTGGCCATCCAGTACTTTCACATGTTCTTTTGGAGGGATGTTGATATGTTGCATAAATTTCTTCCCGTATTAGAATTGAAAACATCAGTTTGAAAATCTTAACACCGGTTCGCATAATATTCAAGGAGACTCTGGAAATCATTAGGGAACCTCTAAAAATTGGCATATGGCGCGCGACAGGAGATTATGGATAAACGGCTAGGAGCAAATACCAGGAGCAACCCCGCAGCGGGTTGTAACTGGTTTTGCGACAACGCCGGAATCCATAAGGATCTGTCGCCCTTTGGGTTGCGGATCTTTTTGGCTCAAAGAAGAATATTCTTCTGTCGGCGTATCTACTCGATACGCCTCCGTTCAGAAATTCTTTTTGAGCTTTAAAAAATCTTCCACAACGCGCCACATGCGAATTTTTAGAGGTTCCCATTAATCAGTTAACGCCATCCGGGATTAAGGTCAAATTCCTATGCCATAGACTCCCAATTGATAAGCTTACTGTGTCAATATATTTCGACGTTTACCATGATAATTGTAAATTTGAATAAGAAATATAGATTAACATATTGTTAGGAATCAAAAATTATTGTCAGGGGAATGATGAAGGGCAAAGAAAGAAAAATATCCAGGCCGACCGCTGGAAGACTTTCCGAATATCTGTTGATCCTAGAACAGCATCTTAAGAACAGCAGAGATACGATATCCAGCAAAGAACTTGCGGATCTCTACGGAAATACCCCGAGCCAGGTCAGGCAGGATCTTTTCCAGATCGAAAACACCGGCAGAATAAGGCACGGATATAATGTCAGGACACTCATAGCGGCCATACGCGAGAAACTTGGCATAGAAAAGACAACAAATCTTATTATTATAGGCTGTGGAAAACTGGGATCCGCAATCGCAGAACATGTCCCATTTTCATCATATGGAATGAACCTAAAGGGCATTTTTGACAACGACCCATCGATTATAGGAACAGAAGTCAGCGGGCTTGTTGTTGAAGATGTCAAGACCTTGGACAAGGTCATTGAAAAGAGGGAGATTTCCATAGCGGCGCTTTGCGTGCCTCCGCCTGCGGCGCAGGAAGTTACCGATAAGATTCTTGCAGGAGAAGGAATTCGAGGTATTTTAAACTATACGCAGCTAAGGCTAAAAGTTCCTCCGGGGATCGTGGTCAAAGACAGTCAGATTGTCTGCTCTTTCATGCAGCTTGCGTTTTTCAGCAATCAGGAAAACAAAAAATGAGATTCATAGAAAAAGACGAACTTTATCCTCTTCTTTTCGACCCTATTTACGTGGAGGTGGTCTGGGGAGGAAATCTTATGAGCGAACACCTTAAAAGGAATATACCTCAAACTCAGGTACCGATTGGCGAAGCTTGGGAGATTTCCGACAGAGATGGAGCTGAAAGCGTTGTTTCAAACGGGGCCCTCAAGGGAGTTTCAATAAGGGATCTTATCATTCACTATGAAAAAGCGCTAGTGGGAAATATTTTCAACGGCGGAAGGTTTCCCCTTCTAATAAAGCTTATAGATGCGGGCAAGCGGCTTTCCCTGCAGGTTCATCCCGATGAGCACGCATGTGCGAAAACAAGCGGAGCCCAGCCAAAAACAGAAATGTGGTATGTGATAGCATCCAAGCCTGGTGCGAAAATAATAGCTGGACTTAAATCAACCTGCACCCAGAGGCGTTTTATTGAAAGTATTCATTCAAACGACATCGAAAACTGCCTGCAGGTCTTCACCTCCGTTCCAGGTGACGCCTTTTTCATAAGCGCAGGAAGAGTCCATGCAATCGGAGGAGGAAGCCTTCTTCTTGAAATCCAGCAGAACAGCAACACAACCTATAGGATCAGCGACTGGGGAAGACTAGGTTCGGACGGTAATCCTCGTGAACTGCATGTTGAAAAGGCTCTTGAGTGCGTTAATTTCACAGACAGGACTTCCCCGCGGATAGCTGGAGTTTCAGGATTTTCCGATCACAACAGGAAGTTCCCGATAATCAACAGATGTCCATTTTTCCGTGTAGACGATCTTAGACTTGCTGAAAGATGGCCGGACAGCACGGACGGAAACAGTTTTCACCTCATAACAGCGGTAAATAATCCGGTCACAATCAGCAGATATGATATTTCTGTCATGGTTGACAAGGGTTCCACCTGCATGATCCCAGCCTCTTTCGGCGATTACAGCATTATCGTCGAAGAGGGAAAAGAGACAACTGTCATCCGAACTACTTTGTAAAGTTTCCCTTCCGGGAAAATTTTATCAGCACGGTGCCTAAGCCTGCACAGACGGCTTTGCCTTTTCCTCGGGCTTCTTCGGCATCACAATGCTAATGTGTAATTCGCGAAGCTGTTTCATTTCAACTTCCGACGGAGCATTCATCATCAGATCCTGGGCTTGCTGGTTGAACGGGAAAGCTATAACTTCGCGGATATTGGGTTCATCAGCAAGAAGCATTACTATTCTGTCAACCCCTGGTGCAATTCCACCGTGCGGTGGTGCTCCGAGACGGAACGCACTGATCATTCCACCGAATCTTGACTCTACCGCTTCCTTGCCGTAGCCGGCGATATCAAAGGCTTTATACATGATTTCTGGGCTGTGATTACGTATCGCCCCGCTTGAAAGTTCGACACCGTTGCAGACAACATCGTACTGGTATGCAAGTATGTCGAGAGGATTTTTCTCAAGTAGCGATTTCATGCCGCCCTGCGGCATCGAGAACGGGTTGTGGCTGAATATCACTTTGTTTGTCTCCTCGTCGAGTTCGAACATCGGGAAATCAACGATCCAGCAGAATTTGAAGACGTTCTTGTCTATCAGGTTCAGCCTGTTGGCAAGTTCTGTCCTTACTGCGCCACCTATTTCGCAGGCCTTCTTTTCCTTGTCGGCAATGAAGAACATCGCGTCTCCGTCCTTGATGTCCCAAACCTTCTTGAGAGCGTCAAGTTCTTCACGTTTCATGAATTTAACAATTGGACTTTTCTCCTGTCCGTTTTCCCAGACAATATAGGCAAGGCCTTTTGACCCGACAGACTGTGCGAATACGATCATGTCATCATAGAATTTCCTTGGCTGACCGGCTATACCCCTTACGGCTATGGCCCTTACAACTCCACCGTTTTTAACGACTCCGGCGAATGCATTGAAACCGCTGTTTTTGAATACTTCGGAAACGTCTTTTATCTCAAGGGGATTTCTAAGGTCGGGCTTGTCTGTCCCATATTTAAGTTTTGCTTCCTTGAACGGGATTCTGGTGTAAGGAGGCATTTCGATTGTTTTAGTGCTGAATTTTGTGAAGATGGTTTTGAAAAGGTCTTCAATCACGACGAATACATCGTCCTGAGTCGCGAAGCTCATTTCCATATCAAGCTGATAAAACTCGCCGGGTGAACGGTCTGCCCTGGCATCCTCATCTCTGAAACAGGGCGCTATCTGGAAATAACGGTCGAATCCGGCAACCATCAGAAGCTGTTTGAACTGCTGAGGCGCCTGCGGAAGCGCATAGAATTTCCCAGGATGAATTCTGCTGGGCACAAGATAATCCCTCGCACCCTCCGGAGAGCTGCTTGTCAGGATCGGGGTCTGATATTCCAGGAACCCGATGTCGGTCATCTTCCTGCGCATTTCCGAAATGACTCTTGAACGAAGAACAATATTCTTATGGATCCTTTCCCTGCGGAGGTCGAGGAATCTGTATTTGAGGCGGAGATGCTCAGGAGGCTGTTCATCCTGGTTGACCTGGAATGGAATCTGTTCCGCTTCACCTAGAACTTCCATTTCCTCGGCTACGAGTTCAATTTCTCCGGTAGGTATTTTGGAATTTACGGTTGATTCAGCTCTGGCTACAAGAGAGCCGGTGAAACAGGCTACAGTTTCAACCCGCCATTTTTCCAGAGACTGGTAGAAATCTCGCTTCGGATCTATTACCACCTGGGTTATCCCGTAATGGTCGCGGAGATCAATGAATATGATCCCGCCGTGGTCACGGACACTGTGTATCCAGCCGGAAAGACGCACTTTCTTGTCGACATCCGTCTTCCGAAGTTCGCCGCAGGTATTGGTTCTGTATTTGTGCATAAACTTTTCTCTCTTGTTATATATATAAACATTAATTTGGTGATAAAGGGTTTATATACTAGCATAAAAGATATTTTTGTCTATTGATTGGACTCTAATATTTCAATGCTTACTTAATATCCGGATAATCCTGTTATCCTGTCGATAAGTGAGTTTACAGGAAACATATACGCGAGATGCACTGGTCGAAGCTTTCCTTGCCGCTTATGATGTCAATTTCAACGCGCATGAAATAGACGGGAATGTCCCTGCGGTCCAGTCGCGGCATCCTGACCGCATCTTTTTCTGTGGTCACGATAAAATCGGCGTTCGCCTTTTTTGAACTGTTTATGAAATCGATGATTTCCTGCTGGCGGAACCTGTGATGATCCGCGAACCGTTCCCGGTATATGATGTGTCCTCCTAGATTCTCAAGAAAATCCTCGAAACTTTCAGGACATGCGATTCCGCTCAGTGCTGCAATTTTTTTCCCTTTAAGATGTTTGAGATCGAGGCGTGCATCTTTAGTGAAGACGTCCTCCAGGTATTTTGGCTTGTGGCAGCATTCTATGATTTCAGCGCGCCTGTTGTGTTTCCTTAGAAAATCTTTAAGGTGCCTTAGCTGATTCCCCCCTTTGGATTTTGTAAGGAATATATAGTCGGCCTTGCGTATGTTTTTTATGGGTTCACGGAGGAGACCCCGTGGAAGAACATGATGGTTGCTGAAAGGAATCGTGGAGTCCACAAGCACAATATTCAGTCTGGGTTTTAGGTCAAGATACTGGAATCCGTCGTCAAGAATCAGTGTGTCGGCTTCAAATTCGGAAATTGCATAAAGACCAGATTTGACACGGTCTTTGTCAACAAGAACAATAGCATTCTTTAGGTTTGACGCGAGCATGTACGGTTCATCTCCGGCCATGCTGGAATTAAGGAGGAGGTTTTTTCCGTCTGAGACAACGCGGGGAGGGACTTCTTTCCGTTTTGACGAGAATTTCTCCTTCATTTTTTCAACAAAAGATCTATCCCTGCTCCTGTATCCCCTGCTAAGGACCGCAACCTTCCTACCTTTTTGGCTAAGTGTTCTTGCGAACACTTCGACTACAGGGGTTTTTCCGGTTCCTCCGCAGGTAAGATTGCCTATGCTGACTACTAGGCAGCCAAGAGCCCTGGGTCTGATAATACGTTTGTTGTAGAGCCAGTGCCTGAATTGCACACCCCTGTAATAGAATCTGGAAAGCACGAACAGGAACATCCTCATTCCGACATCGAAATTGGAATGATGGCGTTCATCAATTATTTCAGTGAAATACTGAAGTAGGTTTTCATTGAGTTCACGAATTGTCATGGAAACCGATTATCTGTTAAATGTTGTTCATTGAGCTGATTGCAAAACTCTCGTTTTGCGAGAAGTCAGGAGACAGAAGCCATAATTCAGAATTAAACTTGAACTCGAATCCAAATTTATTCTGACTACTGACTACTGTCCGCCGCGGAGTACTGACTACTTTTGAAATTGGCTCCATTGATAGATTAGAACGGGTAAGATACTTCGAGTTTTACTGATTTTCACTTTAACAAGCCCAATTTTAAAATAATATAAATGAATCTGACTTGTAAGAATGCAAAAATGTATTATTCTTAGGGGCTTCTTGATTTGGGAGGTTAGCTCAGTTGGTTAGAGCATCTCGTTTACACCGAGAGGGTC
>CAZION010000176.1:0-14008 GCA_964540865.1 uncultured Victivallis sp. | reverse complement strand
AGTTTTCATAACTGACGGCATACTCGTAATTGCCGATATATGGATCCGCCCAGAACGTACAGAATGACACCAGCGGTTTTTTCAGTGGCGGAATCCGGATAGTATTTAGATATTCAAAAAAGCCGCTGCGGGGATTATCGCTCCAGCCGAACACAGAGTCAACCGTTTCCAGGCGCTTCCCGTCCCACTGCGGATAATGCTGCAAGCGGAACGTCGTTCCATTGTTTGTGTTTTCCATCAGATTGAATCCGGCAGGATGTTCCAGGCCGGTAAAGTATTTTTTCCCGATGAGCGGATAGCCGCAACCCGGCATTCTGCCTATGCCTTCTTCTTCGCCGTGAGTATGTTTCTCCTGTAGCGTAGCGGTGGCGCGATAACCGCAGAGTTCCAATTTGTCGTCCAGCAGCTGATTGTCAACTTCCACATAATCGGGAGCCGGCAATGCGCTCATCGCAGTGATATCCACACGCTTGTTAAACCAACAGCCTTCAGAAAGCTTGAGCGTCACTTTGAATTCCAGCCCACCACCCGCGAAATTCTGGCTGATGCTTCTACCCGTGATTAGCGGCTTATCAATGGCTCTTTCCGCTTCGATCCTTTTGCCGCCGATACTCAATGCCGCCGCCGGCCACGCCAGTTTTAGTATTGAGCCGGACTGCCGCTTGGTTACGTGCAGAGTATTTCCCGAGATGTCCAGTGTCAGCCATTTATTTTGCGTTTTCATCCATGCCCCTGTTTTTTTGGTATTATTTATCTGCAAAACTATAGCTGTTTTAAATCAAAAATCACTGTCTTCAGGTACAATCTCTTTTACACCTCTTGAGTTTTGTTGATTATCAACATTTTAAAATATAGAGAACCTCGTAACGCTTCAAAGTATTTTTGGGAATGTTTAATTGGAATATCTTATCTCCTGTGGATGCCGCCTTTATTTCTTTTTCACCATTCCAGTCGGGAGAAAATAAATAGGCTCGCTTTATGGAATCGATGCATAATTCAATGATGATGTCATTTTCCAGTGGCGGATTTTCCACAGGATAGTCTTCAGGGATGATTTCACCGAAATCCGCCGCGTCTTCTCCGCGACAGTTGAGAATATGAATAACTATTGCCTTGTTATCCTTATTTTTAAAGGCCTTGATCAGCAAACCTTTTGCCGCTTGTTTAATGACTAAAGGGTATTGATTTCCGACAGCCCATCGGACTCCTGCCATCATCAGAGATTTCTGTAATGTCTGTTCTTCATCTGAAACAGCTGGAACATCTACGTCCCTGCGTCTGGGCTTTCCTAATTCATTTGAGGTTGTATATACAGCCACACCCGGTTTATGTGAGAAATACACCCATTTCCCAAGCTCATATTTTCCAAACAGTACAGAGCCTGGCGATAAAGAAGCTTTTCCATTGATTCCTAAAAATGTATCCAGCCGCTTTGCGGCTGTTTTTTTAGAACCGGTTTCATCATATGATCCGGTTTCATTTGTAAAAATCAAATTTCCACCCAGAGCCACATATTCTAAAATGGCTTGATTAATCTCATCACTCAAACAAGCCGCGTTAGGAAGGATTACTAATGCATATTGTCGCAGGTTGGATAAAGTCAATTCCTGTTCCACTATTACAGCATACTGTATAAATTCATCAGTAAGCGCCTCTCCCCAGCCTACTAATTCCCTGACATAATAATTCCAGCCGCCCCCATGATCTGCCATATCACGGGTTGACGCGGACAAGAGAACCGCGATATTGGCCAGAGGTTTAATTGCACCGTTCAGTTCGTCCTTATGTTCTTCCTCCCATCCAAATAATTCTCTATAGAGCTCCATATCCACAGGCGAATTCAACAATTGAGCGCCGGGAGAAAGGGCGCTGTCAATAACAACGTTACCTGAAGTTGCCCATATCCGGACACCATGCGCGACCCGCATCGCCCATCCGATAAAACCTTCATGCGGATTGGAATTATACATGATAGCCAGCGTTGGTGTGCCGTAATAATTGCTGTAGCCGTTATAAGCCATGAAATTAAATGAAAACCGCCTCCAGCTGTATAGGAAACTTGGAGCCCCTGTTTCCATGAAAAGCATGTTGATGCCGCGCATTCTTTCTTCGTTATTGTCACCAAGGCACTGGGAATGTGAAGGAATCGGCTCATCATTTTTACATCCCAGCAATACAGGATGAAGATGCACTTCCTTAAGCGCCGCATATAGATCTTCGTAAAAATCGCCGACAGAAACTATCCGGAACTTAATCCAGGCTCTGAAAGCCGGATTATCAAAATTACCCCAGAAATCAGTTTCATTGAACGCAGGCAAGACAAAACCTGTTTTAATCTTATATTTTTCTTGACAATGCGGACATGCGCAAGCATACCAATTGGGACGGAAATAGACTTCATCCACCATAAGGCCGTCCACCCCTGTCGCCTGAAGCAACTTTTTCGAAAGCCTGAAATATTCGGCGCGAAAATCCGGATTATTGATACACCAGAAATACCATCCGCCTATCAAATTGGTATATGCATAGCGGCCAGTTTGCGCATCAATACTTAACCATTTACGGTGTGTGTCAGAATATTCGCTTATATCCTGGTCGACAAATGTCATGGTCATATGGTGAACGACTTTGATCCCTTCTCGATGGCACGCCTCTGTTGCTTCTTTAATTGCTTCGTTGACCTGATCAGTTTTACCTTCACGTTCAAATAGCATTAACCGGCGAAGCCCTTCAGTTAATATCATGTTAATATTGGCATCGCTGAATCTCTTTACACAATCGGATATTTCTTTTTTATCAATGATTCCGGAAAAGCCAGGATGCATGCACGGCGCCGGCATATTTTCAGCATCCTCGGCAGCAGTTTTAAACCACCAGTTGGTACAACGTAAATTCCAGAGCCATTCATTGTTTTCACTGAGGTTCATTATAAAATCCTATAATTTGTTCATGTTTGATAAAACCATTATTTCCGACTGTCCGACCGGAAATAAATACTAAACTATTATTCCATGGTCGCGAGAAACAGCTTGCCGCGACTTGAACGGAAATCCGTTTCAAATGAATTGTCTGTAAGCGGAACTGCGTTGCCGGTTTCACTATCAAGAACCTTTACCGCCTTGCCGGGTAAACGTACCTTGGCTTTTTGTGAAATGTCATTCCGATAATTCGCGACATAAATTAATATCTGTTTGTTTAATTGTAATGCCTTTACCCTTACCCATTCAGGAGAGGCATTTATTTTAATCTGTTGTCCATTCAAAATTATTTCCTCATAAGGGCCAGCCTGTCGTATTGCGTCAGAAATAAATTGTAGATTAAGCGGATTCATTGGTTCGGGGGCAACCCAGAACATGATAACTTTTGACTGTTGCATTAAACTTTCAAATATCTGATACTTTATCATAGGTTTCTGGAGTAATGGAACTTCCCCGACTCCAGAATGTCCGGCCAACAGTGTCGGCGCAGTAATTTTGCGTCCGATATGATCATTATACATTTTTATAGTATCGCCTACTTTGGCGGAATCTTCTATCCCCCCATAGGTATAAATCATCGGGCTGATGTAATCGGAGTATTGCGCCAATTCCTTATAATCCCAGTAAGAATTGACCTTACTCCCCATCGCGGTGTCGTCCATCGCAATCACCGGAATGAACATGGGTTGCCCGAAAGTATATTTTCCGCCTGATTTTGAGAATCCCTTCAAATATGCCGGCCGGTACAAACGATAGAAAGCGATCATCTGCTCACAGCGGAAATCAACCCAGGCCGAATAAAGCGATGCGTAAGACCCCTTGTTTTTTACAACAGTGACGGGGTCAACATAGGCCAGGCCTTGCTTTCTTAAATACTCTTCAAAGAGCTTTTTCATTGCCGGGTTGTAGTCTGCCGAATCTTTCAACATATTAGTATGTTCATCGTCTAGAATTAATCCAAAACCGCATGAGGCTACTTCTTCAATATTGCGGCAGGTTGATTGTACGGCAGGACTGTGCTGGTCAAGGGCAAGAGAAGGATAGCCTTGCTTGGTCGCGCCTTCCAGAGTAACCATCTGTTCCGCCTTCGTGAGCGGGACATTATACAGAGGAGAGCATTCTCCGAGAATCATGATGCGGTTTTCCAAGCATTTATCGGCAAATTTCTCAAATAAATTATTGTTATTATAATTAATGTAAGTATGCCAGGGATTCAAAAGATTTATCCCGGAAAAAGTAATGGCCTCGGACAATTGCGGATAATCAAAATAAAAAGATGGGGTTAGCCCATCAAAGCCAACCCAGATATTCTTGAATGCCTTTGCCGGTTTTAATTCAACTGCGTCCAGCACCAGATTTTCCATCGGCTGCTTGATTCCGTTGAATTCCAACTGGTATTCGCCGATATACTTTTGTCTGTGCTTGAAATCACGTGAATCGGCCTTAATAAACAGAGTTGTGGTGAGTCCGAGGAAGTAATAATAGAACTCATAGACATTGCAGTCTACGCCATTTATAGTTTGAAACCCTTTCTCGCCCCAACTTAAACGTTTATCGCCCCAAAATGGTTCATGTCCCCAGGAAACTCCGCCCCAGTGGGCAGTTGCGCCGACAACTTGAATTGTTTTCGGCAGCGCAATTCGCAGTATTGCCGGTTTATCACCGCTTTTGATCTGCCGGTCATTATCATTGTAAAACGTGAACATCAAAGGTGAAACAATTTTATCGCTGACGCCATTGAAATTATAAACGGTTTTTATTGTATTCGGGGTATCAATGTCCTTGAAAAAGTTATTGTCTGATGCTTTAGCCGCCTCAAATCCAAGCGGTTCATACGCAGGATCGTCAGTGATCAAAATAGCATCGATCAGCATCCGGCCTGTCGAAATAAAGTTCAGGCTGGCCGGGCCACCTTCAGATTGAAATACTCCCGTTTTCTGCCAATAATATTTTCCCGGAGCGCTGTATTTGCCTTGAGCATCCGCAATTTCGTTTGGAACTGTATTGAAAGAAGCAATTTGCCGGTCTTTGAAAAGAACATCAACCTGTGGACTTTCGAGATAACCATACGTCCGTAACCAGACATAATATTGCCGTTGTATCGGCAACAAAGATTTAGTGTCTGTTTCCGAAGCTATTTGAAATCTCCATTTGAAGTTTGCCGAATTGCCATACGCGCCGCCAGTTCCGGAGAAATAATCTTTGATTTCACTGCCCCATGTACTGGTGTATCCTTTAAAGATTTGTTCAGCTTCACGCCAAATATATTTCCGGTCAGGCTTGATTTCATTAGTCTGTTGAATTGCTTCCAACGAAATATCGCGCAAGTAAAACTTCCCTGTAAAGTTATAACCGAGAATAAAGAAAAAAATGTCGTCAACCGGGCAAGGAACGGAAAGTACATTTTCAAATCTCTCCCATTTCCCGGGAGATGGCGTCAGGTTGACAGCTTGATTTTTTTTCAGGTTTTTGGCGCTTGCCCGCTGATTGTATACACATTCAACCCGTAGCATGCCCTTGTCGCCAAGGCCGATATCCTCCGTTTTATACCAGCCGGAGAATTTAAATGCTGTCCCTTGCTTCAGCTCAAGCCCTGAGGGAGATTGACTAAAAGTGCCTTTCCCTTCAACACTTTTTGAAGAGATAACAACAGTATTGGATTGTTCTTCGGTGATAATATTTAAATTGGATGTACCTTTCCAGTCGTAGAAATTCCAGCCTGTCGGACGCTCGTTCGCCACTTCCTTGAAATTTCCGTTTTTAAGCAGTTCGATGCCGTAAATGCCGGTGAAGGCAAACGTGACAAGTAATAAACCCGACATAACTTTACAAGTAATACGCATCTCCGCTCCTTTAGTGTTAATATTTGACAATCTCCTTGAAATCGCATTTAGAAACTTGACGTAAATTTCCATTAAAATCTATTTAGCGTTGTAAGCATTATATTTTCCCGAGCCAATTTCAAAACTCTAGATTTTTCATATTGAAGGCTCATCGATTCATTTTTCTCCAGACAGGTTCGAGGTTGATTATAGTCTTATCCTTAATGGCTTGGTCAATTGACAGTGCAACCACCGCGCTTTCCAATCCTTCGTCACCACTGCATTTCGGTTTAGAATGATTGCTCATACATTCATAAAGATCCTTCATGATGTAATTATCACCACCTCCGTGTGCATCGCCTGCAAAATTTATCAAGGTAACACCTTCATCGCCGATGCGGCGATATTCCAGTTTACAAGAATAAAGCTCCACGATCAGTGTTCCTTCAGTGCATGAGAAATACATTCTTCTTTCCGGAATCGCATTGGACATGGTTGCCTGGAACATCACCCTGATGCCGTTGCGGTATTCCATGATTGCCACTTGATTATCCATCAGATCCTTATCGGAGGTGAACGGAGAATCCACGCGGTGGGGGTCTCTGAAAGCAAAAAAAGTCTTCTTCCCGAATTTATCCTCATAATGCTTATTGGACGGAATAAAGAAATCAAGCCCCCCGAATGCAGCGATGCGTGATGGAACTGAATTCGCAAACCAGTTGATCAGATCAAGGTCGTGGCAGCATTTCTCGAGGATGTGAGGTCCGGCTAATTTCGTATGTCGCCGCCAGTTAACCATGATATAACCGCCATGACCAGGGGTGATATTCTCGTTGGCGTCGATGCTTAGTATTTTTCCGAGTTTTCCGGACTCCAGAAGTTCTTTCACCTTCCGATACATTGGAGCGTAACGCAGCACAAAGCCGGTAGCGAAAATCAGGTCGCTTTTCTGGTGCGCCTCATAAATCGCCTGGCAGTCTTTCACGGAAGTTGCTAATGGCTTTTCCGAGAAGACATGTTTGCCGGCTTTAAAAGCCGCAATGATGTGCTCCTTGTGGTAGGCGTTCGGGGAAAATACCATTACCCAGTCAATCCCTGGTGTCTTAATCGCGTCCTGGTAAGTATTGCATATTTTCACATCCCGGTCGTTCCAGTAGTCCAGCGCTGATTGCGCCACTGCTTTGTCCGGATCATATACCGACACAACTTTCACATGGTTGCCTGAATCATTTAAGAGGTTTTTTGTTACGCCCTGTCCCCTACAGCCAGCGCCTATCACCGCTACTCCTATTTGCTTAGCTTTCACTGATATTTTTAACTCCATTTACTTTAAATTTTGATTTTAATATTGCAATTTTTTCTTTTGAGCCAGTCGCAAAACACTGCTTAATGTTATTTAATTAATGCCAGAGGTCGAGTAGACACGCGCATCTCCTCTTTATAGATTCGGTTAGGTAGCAATATCTTAAAATACTTTTAAGCATTAGTTTGAAATCGCGCCTCTGCTATTATAATAATTAGTCACTTGAGGTTTAAGTTCTTTGTCTGGCATTGCTCTTACATGACCATCTCCAAACAACAAATTTATTGCATCAAAATGTCTGGTATGAGGCTTGCTACCACCACCTTGAACAGCCATATAATAATATTGCACATATTCTGGTGATGATGCAACTAAAGTATCTCCTAAGTACCATACATCTGCAGGGGATTTCCAAATAGCATAAGTCCCGCGGGTATTACTGTTCGGCAAATAATAATATACCGGCTCTTTCAATATGCTTAAGTTGATAGCTTGAGTCGTGGTATATAGTCCATACGTCCGCTCCCCAACAGATACATATTGGCCATATGGAGCTACTGATGGACAAACAAACGGGCTTGGCTTATTCGTTGCCGCTCCGGTCGGATTCCCCGGCATATAGCCATATATATATAATATTTGAGACCAATATTTACTCCCGTCAGGTGTTGGCATATAACCACTCATAGTCCAACCGTCATAGTCTCCGGCATAATCCATAATCATCAGTCCTGTTTGCCTAAGGTTATTTTTACAGAAAATATCCTTGGCACGGTCTTTCGCTTTGCTCAGTGCCGGAAGTAACATTGAGGCTAAAATCGCGACGATGGAGATCACGATCAGGAGTTCTACGAGTGTGAAGAATTGTAAAGGTTTATCGTTTAAAAGTGGTTCTTTTTGAAATTTTTTCATTTTTTTATTTCCCTTTTGTTTTCTGATTCAAAACCCGACGCTTCAAACTTCATTTTTACTTCCATTATTACGATTTTTATTTTTTTGTAAAAAAAGCCTTTTCGCTGGATATTTTAATGGCGTTGCTCGACTTTCAATGGCAATTACAACTCCGATTCTGGATCTTTGACATTCTGCGGTATAAAACTTGAACGGGTCAGGGCTTCGGCATACTTGACACCTATGCGGCTGCCGTAGAAACGCGCTCTGGCTTCCATCTTGTCGAATTCGCTTCCAAGATGTTCCTGCCCAGTCTTGAATTCCGCCCACGCTTCAAGTTTAGCTTCAAACGTATCTGACACATCGACAATGTGCGTAGGCTCCGGCATGGTCTGAAGCACTTCAAAATGGTAAAGAGCCCGCGCCTGCCATGGCTCGCCGAGGTCGGCGCTGCAATGCCATCCGGACTGAAACCAGGAGTCACAGCTGAGACGCGCCATCGCACGATGCTGGAAGTATTCGAGCCAGTAATGTCCGAAAATAATCTCCGGCTTGACTCTGCGGATTGCCCCGATGCACAGGCGGTATGTTTCCTTGTTTTCCTGCACGGCGAAATCCGACCAGTTATGACATACGAAATCATCTACTCCAAGCACTTTATGGGACGCGGTCGCCTCTTTGTAGAATTTTTCGGCGCATGTGTTTCTGTCTTCAATATGCGAAAACCCCTCATCGCCGCAGCCGAAACAGACCACCGAGACCTTATGCCCGGCATTCGTGTATTTTTTAATTATCCCGCCTATTGCCAGTACGGAATCATCCAGATGTCCGCCAAGCACGAGTATGTTTTTCTTTTTATTCATGATAGTCCAATCCCTTGTATTATGCCATATTTCATTATCATATTCCTTTCGCCACAAGTTTTCTTATCAATGGAGTCAGCGATTCGGGATCAGACTCCGATATGACAAACCCCTCCTCTATCCGGTTTGAACCGTTCGGATGTCCGAACAGACTGATATCTGAATTAACACACATTCCGGCGCGCAGCAGATAATCGGTATCGGCGTCAGGGTAAGGAGATTCCGCCTCGGCAAGGCCAATCCCGTGCATGGGCGGATATACGTCAAATTCCGTCAGACCATGTTTGCTGAACACTTTTTTCACCGCGCTCACCATATCTCCGGCACGCACACCGTTCCGCAGATATTTCTGCTGTTCATTTGCTGCTTCGAAAAGTGCCGCAAGAAAGCGCTTCTGCCCGTCTCCCGCCTTTCCCGCTACGAACGGATATTCCACCGTTGCCACATAGCCTTCATATTGTACAGCCAGTGCCGCCATCACCATCTCGCCGTCTCTAATGATTTTCTCGGTGGGCCGCCCAATAACCGTCTCAGCGCGCTTGCCGCTTCCGAATACCGTAAAGTTAATGTCTTCAGCTCCTGCCATCCTTGCGGCACCCTCCGCGGCACCTGCGGCCATTCTCTCGGTATTTCCGGGAATAGCGTATTTCATAAGTTCCTTATAGCCGATGCAGGCCAGTTCTCCAGCTTTGCGCAGACACTCAATTTCCGAAGGACTTTTAATCAACCTGAGGGAATTTATAATATTGCCGGAATCAATCAACTCAAGACCCGGCAGGGAGTCTTTCAATCTTTGCAGGATATGAGACGGCATATCAAGAAGACCGACCACTCCCAGCCTGTTGCTGCCGCACATGGTCTCCGCAAGGATTTTCCTGAAACTGGAGAATGAAGCCAGCGGATAATCGATCTCCTCGGGAACGGAGACACAGGCGAACTCCTTTACGTTGCGGATATCTTTCCATACGCACATTTCACGCGCATATAACTCCCCTTCGGGAGCTCCAGCGAAAACAGGCTTGCCACGCATTGGGATGAAACACGCCCCGCGTTCAAATATCGGCCAGAAATTACATACATAACGCAAGTTCTCCTTGCGGTATTCATCCCCGTAAACAACCATTGCTCCAAGTTTTTGCCTGCATAGCTCTTCCTGTATTTTTTCGATTCTGCCTGTAAATTCCTCAATAGATATTTTCATATGGATACCCTTTATATTTTTCTTCCGCCCATAAGCATATATGACATTGCAAATATAAACAACGCATATAATGATATGAATAGCGCATATACTGACATAAAAAAACAGGTGAAAAATGGACATACTGAATATCAATCAGAAAGTGTTTGCAGAACTTGGCAAGGAAAAACAGCTTGTGGAGCAGCATGAGATCATATATAAGCTCCTCGGAATAGTAGTGGACTTCATAAATGCGGACGGAGAATCGCTAAAACTCTCTAAGATGAAACACTTCAATCCGTATTGCGCCATGATTCGCTCCTCCAAATCAGGATTTGAGGCCTGTCAAAAATGTGACAAGACCAACGCACGTTCCGCTTCGCTGAGTCACAATGAGTCCGTTTATAAATGCTATGCGGGGCTTACCGAAATAGTCGTACCTCTTTTCGATCATGTCGGAAATTACATAGGTTGCATGACTTCAGGGCAGTTTCATCTTAAGGGGAAATCGCATGCCTGTAAAAAGGTTGTTGCTGAAATCGCATCCTCCAACAAACTGGATCCGGTTCGGCTGTTCGGGCTATACGGGAAAACTAAAGTTTTATCGTCAACCCAGGTCGAAGGTATGATAAAATACCTTAAGTCCATTGGCAGGCTAATAGAGGAAGCGCATAATAAAATATTGTTTATGGAAACCATTGATGCCCCTGACAAGATTGCCTTGGTCAAGCAGTTTGTTAAGGAGAATTATATGAAAAAACTGACTGTTTCCAAAACAGCCAGAAAGATTTTCATGAGTTCGGGCCATTTCAGTCGGTTCATAAAAAAGGAACTGGAAGTGAGTTTTATGTGTTTTGTAAATATGTACAGGGTTTCCAAGGCCGAAGAAATGCTGGAACTGACAAAAAGGAATATTTCGGAAATAGCATTTCTTTCCGGGTTCGGCAGCATTTCGCAGTTCAACCGGATGTTCAAGAATATCAAAGGTGTTTCACCTCGGGACTTCCGGAGTAATTCTCTGGGTAAGAAACCTGGAGATGGAGCTCCTTAAGAATCAACCCCCGAAAAATTATAGTGTTGAACGGATAATCTTCACGGACGTACGCGCACAAGTTTTATTCCACCGGACTGCCGATTGGTTACGTGCAGAGTATTTCCCGAGATGTCCAGTGTCAGCCATTTATTTTGCGTTTTCATCCATGCCCCTGTTTTTATAAAATGCGGTATTATTAGTTATCTTCATTCATTGCATATTTATTGTTAGTGTATGATAAGTGCAGATTAGTGGTTAAAAATATTTTTCTTGTATTGTTATAACTTTGAAATTCCTATACGTTGAATTACCACACTCCTCATGAGACGTAATCTTTGACAGATAATCTCGTGCGGAAGGATTTCCGCTGAGAGTATCTACGGGAAAACAAATCCGTCCACTTTCGAGGTGTCAAAACAGGTCCAACTCATACGGCGCTCAAACTCCATGAACGCCCGATCAATCGTCGGCGCTTCGACATCTTCCGGCAGCATTTCCTTATGTTCAATATGACCTGGTGAGTCAAGCAGATTGAGCCTGACCGGTCCCGGAATATGAAACGGCTTAATTTCCGACCTGCGAGCGATGCCGCGCTTAACCCCGGCATAAATCATCTCACAGGCACGGGCGGGAATTACGGAGCACGCCTGATATACTGACAACGCCCGCTTTACTTCGGCGGTCTCGATCCCGGAGATTTTACTTTTGATCTCGGCGGTGATCTTGTCATCGCCACTGACAAATACCGTCGGCACGGAATAATCCCCGGCGATTGCCGCCGCCATCGAACCTTCGCTGAGATACATTGCACCGCCATTGACCTTCCATTTGGAATGCGGCAGAATGGCGTTGGTAGTTCCGCCCATGGCATGCATGCCGACCAGCACCAGCGCGTCACACGACGCGTCCAGCAGTGGAAGCCAGTGCGGCCCGCTGCAATTCCTGCCGTGAATAATCCTGCAGCGCGGATCGAGATTTTCGAAAATAATGTTATACCCGCTCCCATGGCCGTCCTTGACCAGCACCTCGTCAGCACCGGAATCAAAAGCCGCCCTGACGGCGGCATTGACCTCATCCGTCAGAAGCCGGTACATCCGGTGACGGTGTTGAATATTTTCGTAACCTTTGTCTGCACGGTTCTCAAAGAAGCAGAATCCGGCGACACCTTCGATGTCAGTTTCGATGTAGATTTTCAAAGCGGTTGTTTCCTTTCATTGCCTGTTTTTACTTCAATGGTTTTTTCTACATATAGTTTTTCCGAAAAAAAATTATTTATCTGGAAAACTATAGCCGCTACCCCAAAATGATCTTACGTACGGGTAACTGAGGATATTCTTGTCGCGAGTTATGATTGTCAGGTCAAAAACTCTTGCGGTTGCCACGATTATCTGATCTGCTGGATCATTATGGAATTTCCCGGGCAGGAAGTTTGATTCTGTCGCGACCTCCGGTGTCAACGGGTAAATCCTTATTCCCGGATTCGTCGTGGAACTTATAATCCATTCGCGGAGTGGCATTGACAGGCGGATTTTGCCGATGGAAGATTTTTTTGCGACCTCCCAAGGGCTTATGGCGGAAAGACCAAGCGGTGCGTTGGCGGAGTCCTTCAGCAACTGCGCTGTTTCCAGCGGGAGTTCGGTGGAACCCTCGAAAAGCCAAATCCACACATGGGTGTCGAGAAGATATTTCAACGTGAAGCCTCCCAGTCCCTATCACCGAGAGGTTCATCAAAGTCTGGAGCGATATAGGTCACCTTACCTTTCAGTGAGCCCCAAGCTGGATTTAGCTTCGTCTTGGGTCTCGGCGGTTCCACAACAGCTATCACTTTACCGTGATTGGTGACCTCAATTGTCATATATTCAGTCGCCACATCCCTGAGCACATGAGTGCATTTCGCCTTGAATTCACTAACCGACATCTTCATGGCCTTACCTCCTGTCTATTTTGACCATAATATATAGTCATTATCCCGTTTGTCAAGAATAATAAAAAACTGCGCAAAGAGTCAAATCCGTTCAGAAGGGCGTTGAAAAATCCTAAAACAGGAGTTAAAAATACGCCAGTTTTATCTTGATGAAACTGCCAAGAAAAGAACACGCTAAAGCCGTGCCACGTCATCCGACATGGTAAAAACACCAACGGCAGTTTCAGGAGAGTGAGTAGTAGGCAGAAGTTCGGTAGTTTTGCTTAAGACTTAAGAACTTCCGTCTTCCAGTCTGCTATACTTTTTCATTTAAATAAATTCAAAGAGGAATTTATTAAAATGAAAAACTATAGCAAAGCCAAGCGCTGTTCGAGCTGTTGCCCGTAAAGTGTCGTGCCACATTGTGGTAGTTGCAACTCATGATATTCACTATCAAGCTGTTGTGATTATATTTTACCTGTGCTTGAATAGAAATATTATTATTTATGATGCCAGAAATGTAAAATATGAATAATCATCGATTTTTACTGAATGCAAAATCATTCCTGAACTTTTCAGATATTCACTATCAGGTTTCGTTCCCTGAATCCGGCCAGTTCATGATATCCGTATGTTTTCCATTCATCCGGATGCCTGACTGCCCAAGCCCTGAGCATATTTCACTAACTGCAAATAATAGACGTATTTTAGTAACCGTTAAGCTGTACGGTTAACCTCATAAGTATGGTGGGTTTTAACCCGCCTATTTAAGAATTGTCGGGCTAAAGCCCAACATACTGTTGTTGAATAAGAAAACTATTAGCCTCAAATACCCAGCTTAACGGTTACGTATTTTATAATATCATCAAACTCATATTATATATATTAATTATATGTATCAACTTAATATATAGCATCTTAAATTGCAACGACCACTATGTCCCGGGAAACCTGACTCCGCTGCCGCTCTTTTGTCAATTGCGGATTCCGCTGAAAAAAGGCGATATTAGCCTCAAAACAGGTGGACGTTTTTTC
>CAZION010000175.1:0-14024 GCA_964540865.1 uncultured Victivallis sp. | reverse complement strand
CTAAGCGGCATTCGGGTCAAACTTTTGCTATATACTTCGGAGGATTGAATTCAATTCAATACAATACTGCTCTCCTCCAGCACCTTGCCGGCATTATGTCCCCAGTGCTGGGAGAATTAAAAGAAAGATGCCGGCAAGGGTGCCGCGTTCCATATTAACGGACCGCCAGCAATGAGATTGGCATATGATGCGATCAAAGCCGTTCTTATATTTCTCTGTCTTGGTGTAGAGTTCGCCGTGTCGGCGAAGGTTTCCAATTCCCTTGCCCGACACGGGCAACGCTACACCAGGAAAGAACTGCGACTATTGGGGGTCAAATTCGAATGATGCTTAGTTAAGGTTTACCGGCGAGGTAACTCGGGTCTATCTGACCCGAGAGACGCGGGTCAGATAGACCCGCGCTACCTAAAAAAACACCTTATCTAAGCGGCATTCGGGTCAAACTTTTGCTATATACTTCGGAGGATTGAATTCAATTCAATACAATACTGCTCTCCTCCAGCACCTTGCTGAAATGATGTCCCCAGTGCAGGAAGAAAGAAAAGAAAGATGCCGGCGTTCCATATTAACGGACCGCCAGCAACGAGATTGGCATATGATGCGATCAAATCCCATCTTATATTTCTCTGTCTTGGTGTAGAGTTCGCCGTGTCGGCGAAGGTTTCCAATTCCCTTGCCCGACACGGGCAACGCTACACCAGGAAAGAACTGCGACTATTGGGGGTCAAATTCGAATGATGCTTAGTTAAGGTTTACCGGCGAGGTAACTCGGGTCTATCTGACCCGAGAGACGCGGGTCAGATAGACCCGCGCTACCTAAAAAAACACCTTATCTAAGCGGCATTCGGGTCAAACTCTTGCTATCGACTTCGGCGGGGTGAGGAGGATTGAATTCAAAACAATACCAACTAAGATTAAAGCTACAGGTGGGAATGTCTGTGTTACCTTTCGGGCAAATATTTTTCGCACCGCGAAAAATCGTCTGTCGAAAATCACATTATATAAATTTTGGGTCAAAAATTTATAATTCATCGCCTTTCACGGGCGGAGAATCCGGCACTTGTTTCAATGCGACAAGAAATTTATTCTTGTTGGCTTTCTTGGCTTTTTGCCTGATGTAGTCATCGGTAATCCATCCGCAGAGCTTTTCACTGACAGCGGTGCTGACAAACTGATTGATTGAAATGCCGTCCTTGCCCGCAAGTTCCCGAGTTTTCCTGGCAAGCGAATCAGGAAGTTTTATGCTTATGCATGTCATGGTTTTATCACTCCTGTTTTGATTAGAAACTCTTTTGGCGTAACCACGTCAATTCCAAAACTTTCCGCACCGTTAAAATCACTTGTGTTAAAGGTGACAATATAATCTGCGCTTCCGGCAACGGCAAGCTCAAGGATCATATCGTCATCCTGGTCTTTGAGGTATGGACGCCAAGAGAAAAATATTCCGGGTTTCACCGAAATGCCGCAAATGTAACTTAAAACATCTTCAATCTTGTCCGGCTCCATCCATAAGTCAGAGACTGTCTTACGAGCTACTTCTTCATATTCCAAAAGCAAAGCCGTTGACAAGAGGATGTCAAAACCTTCTGAATCAATATGACTCAACAGTAGAAAAGATGCACCTCTTCTGGATCTCAAGGCTGAAATAAGAACGCAGGTATCAATTACAAATACTGTTCTTTTCAACAACTTATCCATTATTCTGTTTGTCCCTACTTTCCCTTTTATTTTTCGCACCGCGAAAAATCGTATATCTAAAATCGCATTATATAAATTTTTGGGATCAAAAACTTATATCTTCAATAAACCACATACTCTAACATACCAAGTACTGTTTAAATGTTTTATATCAAGCAGTTTCCCCAAAATAAAGCATAAACTCAGCACCTGAATTCTTTGCAATTTTTTGGAACGCCAGCAACCCTGCCGGCATGATGTTCCCAGTGCAGGAAGAATGAAAAAAAGATGCCGGCAAGGGTGACGGCGTTCCATATTAACGGACCGCCAGCAACCTGCTGGCAGTCTTCATCTTTTCTCAACGCGTACCGGCGTTCCAACTTTGAAATTCCTATGCTTGACATTGACGCTCAGAAGACGGCGAAATTAAGGGAAGGAATCTCCGAGATTGGCATATGATGCGATCAAATCCCATCTTATATTTCTCTTTTTTGGTGTAGAGTTCGCCGTGTCGGCGAAGGTTTCTAATTCCCTTGCCCGACACGGGCAACGCTACACCAGGAAAGAACTGCGTCTATTGGGTGCCAAATTCGAATGATGCTCCTTCAATAACCATATCGTTGTAGAACGGGCAAATCTTACATTCTTTTCAAAAAAATATTAAAATAATTAAAAAAATGAATGTCTATTCAGGGTCAAACTCTTGCTATCGACTTCGGCGGGGTGAGGAGGATTGAATTCAAAACAATACCAACTAAGATTAAAGCTACAGGTGGGAATGTCTGTGTTACCTTTCGGGCAAATATTTTTCGCAGCGCGAAAAATCGTCTGTCGAAAATCACGTCAAAAAATAAAATTTTTACTTCGTCAAAATTTTATAAGTTTAGAAATCCTTTCGAGTTTAAATATTATTGTGAAACACAAAAAATCATGGAATTGTTTTCTTTTTACTCAAAGGCTTGCTTTCCTCATATAATGAGTCAGGACAGAAATCCTGTTCATGAGGCCATTGCACAGTTCCATTGACTTGTCTGGCCATTTTGAAATATGAAATGTCCTTTAATTCAGAAAAAACGCCTTTGTCCAGATAAGGAGCTGTGTTGAATATCCTTTTTTCCTTATTCGAGAACGTCAACAGAAGAGAATAGTCATCTTTAGGAATCACTGATACGACTCTTGGATTCATAATTCCTCCATTACAGCAACGGTGATATTTTAAATGTGTGCAACCCCTCTACGGCGAGTGACCAGTCAGCCATCAAATCTTCCTTGTGAATTTCAATCCAGGCAACAACAAGTTTCAGCTTGTTGCCAGGTATTGAACCTTCAACAATCTCTCCATCCGGAATTGACAAGACAACCTCGTCTTCCTGATATTTGACATGGATATGAGGAGCTTTATGCCTGTTGTTATCAAAGGAATACATATAAATGACGATTCCGTAAAACATAGATATTGCTGGCATTTTCTACCCCAAACTCATTTAAATTTCCCTGTATTCCTAAAACTCATCAACATGATTCGTAATATTAGCATAAACATGGCCTAAAGCAAGAGGCTGCAATTGCCCCGAATATTTTTCGCCTTGCGAAAAATCGTCTGTCGAAAATCGCATTATATGAATTTTGGGATCAAAAACTTATACCTTCAATAAACCACATACTCTAATATACCAATTAATGCCTAAATGTCTTATATCAAGCGGTTTCCCCAAAATAAAGCATAAACTCCGCACTTGAATTATTTGCAATAAAATCCAAGTTCCGAACTCCAAGATTCCCATCAGTTATTGCAGAGCCAAGTTTGATATTAGGTCAAACAAATCTAATGTGTGACCGGTCAGAAATCATGAAATATGAAACCATATGGAATCCGAAAAGAAAAGTGTGCAGATAAAAAAAGTCCTCATTGTCGGGAACCCGAATGTTGGAAAGAGCGTTATTTTCAACAACCTCACCGGCAATTATGCGACTGTTTCAAATTATCCGGGAACCTCTGTTGAAGTCTCTCGTGGAAAAGGCAAGATCTCTTCAATAGAATATGACATAATCGACACTCCAGGCATGTATTCCCTTTTTCCGATCACTGAAGAGGAGAGGGTCTCCCAGAAAATCATCCTGTCCGAAAAAGCAGATATACTTCTCCATGTCATTGATGCCAAGAACCTTGAAAGAATGCTCCCCTTCACCTTCCAGCTCATTGAAGCTGGATTACCGGTGATCCTTGTCCTGAACATCATGGACGAAGCCGAAAGGATGGGCATCGGCATTGACATAAAAAAACTTGAATCCGAGCTCAATATCCCGGTAATCCCGACCGTTTCCGTTACAAAACAGGGAATGCATCTCCTGAAACAGGCCCTGCAGAAATACTGCTTCAGAAATGATTTCAAAATTACTTATGACGCTTACGCTGAATCAAAGATAAATGAGATTGAAACATTATTGAAATCCGAATACCTGATTTCAAAGAGGGCCGTTGCCGTTCTTCTTCTTCAGCACGACATCGAGGTGAGGAAGCTCGTAAAAGACAGGGAGTCCGGATTTGACGACATATTCAGGATTGCGTCCGAGGCGAATAAGAATGTCAGACACTCGATGAACTACGTACTGAGCGTGAAAAGATATCAGGAATCTGCGAAAATCGCAGACAAGGTAATTCAAATCAAACAGAACATGAGAAGCGGTTTTTCTGAAAAACTCAGCAGGATAACCATGAATCCGTGGACAGGCATCCCGATTCTTCTGCTTGTCCTTTATTTTGGCCTCTATAAGTTTGTCGGCAAGTTCGGTGCCGGCGTACTGGTGGATTTAATAGAAAACACTCTGTTCGGCAAATATATAAATCCATATGTGACAACTTTCGTACAGTCGCTGATCCCCTGGATTTCAATCCAAAGCCTTTTCATCGGCGAATATGGGATAATTACTCTTGGAATCAGGTATGCAGTCGCAATAATACTTCCTATCGTAGGCACATTCTTTATTGTTTTCGCCATAATTGAAGATACGGGATATCTTCCGAGGCTGGCCATGCTCATCGACAAGGTCCTTAAAAAAATAGGTTTGTCCGGGAGGGCGATTATTCCAATGGTGCTCGGCCTCGGGTGCGGTACGATGGCAACCATGGTGACAAGGACCCTTGAGACAAGACGCGAAAGGATAATGGCTACAATCCTTCTTGCGCTGGCTGTTCCATGTTCGGCCCAGCTCGGAGTCATAATGTCGCTTTTCGAAAAAAACTTCACGGGTCTTGTCCTATGGGCTTCAATTATAATCCTCATATTCCTGATGGTCGGATATATCGTTGCCAAATTAATGCCTGGAGAGTCCCCGGTTTTCTTTATGGAAGTTCCACCGTTGAGGCTGCCCAAACTGTCAAACATCGCAGTGAAAACATATACTAGGATGGAATGGTATTTCATGGAAGTGTTCCCTCTTTTCATACTTGCGAGCGTTTTAATATGGATTGGACAGATAAGCGGGATATTTAATTTCCTGGTAAGTCTTTTTGTTTATCCCGTACGGATGCTTGATCTGCCGGATCAGGCGTCGGTTGTGTATTTTTTCGGATTTTTCAGACGGGATTACGGGGCGGCTGGCCTCTATGATTTGAGCAAAGCCGGCATGCTTGACGGAAACCAACTCCTTGTGGCGGCGGTCACAATGACTCTTTTCCTGCCATGCATCGCCCAGTTTATCATGAATATAAAAGAGAGGGGCTGGAAAATCGGAGTTGGAATTTCAACATTCACATTCTTTTTCGCGTTTATCATAGGCTTTTTATTGAGCAATATCCTAAAACTTTCCGGGATACAGTTATGAAATGCTCGCTTTGCGGACATGAATTTGATGAAAATGAAGCTGTTCCCGCATGCAGCGGTTGCATGATGTCGAAAAACTGCAAACTCGTGAAATGCCCGAACTGCGGATATGAAATGCCGAAAGAGCCCAAATGGCTGAAAATAATCAAAGGATGGAGGAAATCTAAAAATGATAAGCAATAAGGCCGAAGAAATACTTGAG
Source organism: uncultured Victivallis sp. (assembly GCA_964540865.1). Taxonomy (GTDB): domain Bacteria; phylum Verrucomicrobiota; class Lentisphaeria; order Victivallales; family GWF2-50-93; genus GWF2-50-93. Next base: position 8,321 of record CAZION010000175.1, on the reverse strand, counting down.
TCGCTCTGGGTGAGGTTTGAAGAAAAGAAAATGCCGTCTGTCAGCCTGGAAAACCTCGGTATTACAAATAGCGAATCTTGTTTCACCGAGCTTATCGAATCCGATTACGTCGTCAGCAAGGACGGTTTAAAAATTGAATTCACGGAAAACGGCAGGAAATACGGCCGCGATGTTGTCAGAAGGCACAGGCTCGCCGAAAGGCTTCTTGCCGACGTGCTTGATGTAAACGGAGACCTGGCAAATGAAAAGGCGTGCGAGTTCGAACACCTCCTTCACAAGGGCATTGACGACAAGATTTGCACCCTTCTCGGACACCCGAGACTTTGCCCTCACGGACACAATATTCCCGCTGGAAAATGCTGTGAAAAGGAGCAGACAGAATTAAAGATAGTCGCCCCGTTGTCAGAATTGTCACCTGGTCAGTACGGCAAAATAGCCTACATCCATACAAGGGATGACAGCAAGCTCCAGAAGATGATGGCAATCGGGGTCATCCCAGGAATGCAAATAAAGCTTCTCCAGAGTTTCCCTTCTTTTTTCTTCGAGCTTGGGAACAGCCAGTTTGCCGTAGATGAATCAATCGCAAAAGAAATATTTGTGAGGCTTATGAATGAATAAGTATATTTTTCCGGGCCGGAAAAATATTTTGTCCTAGGTTACTTGATTTATTATCAGCCTCCGATTAACTTTTCACCACTATGAAAATAAAAAATCCTATTGATAAAAGTCCCCACTATCTCGGACACAGGACCAGGTTGAGGGAGAAGTTTTCCAGTTACGGAGCTGAAAGTCTGCATGATTATGAGCTTCTTGAACTCCTGCTTACCTACGCGATTCCAAGAAAAGATGTCAAAGAAGAGGCCAAGGCACTGATTTCCAGGTTCAAATCCGTTTCCGGGGTTCTCGGCGCGGACATAAAGGAACTTTGCGAGATTGACGGCATATCCGAGAATTCAGCCGTACTGATAGGCCTGTGCAGGGAACTGGCTGTAAAGGCACTTGAGGAGAAGATCTTCAACAAGGATGTCCTTGCATCACCACAGTCTGTCTATGATTTCTCCAAAGTGAAGCTTTCCCATCTTGAGAATGAAGTTTTCATGGTGATCTATCTCAATACGAAAAACCACGTCCAGGGCCATGAGATCATTGATGAGGGAACTGTTGACACCGCAATAGTCTACCCAAGGAAAATAGTTAAGGCTGTCATAGAAAAGAAGGCGAGTTCAGTCATACTTGTACACAATCACCCGAGTGGCATATGCGAACCGTCAAATGATGACATCCGCCTCACTTCAGCCGTCAAGGATTCCCTGAAACCGGTTGATGTAAAAGTGCTTGACCACATAATTTCCGGAAAATCAGGCTATTTCAGCTTCCGTGAGAAAAACCTGATTTGAATGGAAAGCCCGCAAACATAGAAAAAGAGATTAACCACGAAACATACAAAACACACGAAAAATAATAATTGTTAACTTTTTGCTAAGCAAAAACTTAACTTGATATATTACTTCGTGCCCTTCATTTCTTCGTGGTGAAAATAATTCTCGATGCCTTCGGGCCGGGATCTTCAACTTTGTGCCTCCGTGCCTCTGTGTTTATTTTTCGGAGATGCTGAGGCGGACTGACCGATTACGATATCGCTTCTTAGGTTTGGATCTTTAATGCTCACACCCTTGACCTTCGGACCTTCGGAGCTATATTTCGTGAGCGCTTACGGTAATCCTTAAAACAGAGAGGAATTCAACATGGACTACGGCCATTTCGACGATACGCTAAACGAATATGCAATAAACACCCCGCTCACCCCGCGCCCCTGGGAGAACAGGCTATGGAACGACAAGATAAACGCTCAGATAACAAACCACGGAACTGGAATCGTATATGAGCGCGATCCGGAGGGCCGTTTCATCCTCTACAACTGGTCCAACCACCGCTACCTTTATGTATATGACAGTACTGACAATGTATTGTGGTGCCCCTCCTGGTATCCTGCAAACGTCGAACTTGATTCCTATGAATGCAGGCATGGCCTGAAATACACTGTCATAAAAGGTTCCAAGTGCGGAATAGAGGTAACTTGGAAGACAACCGTCCATCCCGAGGATTCAACCGAAATCTGGCAAGTCGAGATCAGGAACATCTCCGGCAAATGCAAGGATCTCCTTCTTGTCCCATTCTACCAGGTCGACATTTCCTTCAAGGATCCGTATTGGGGCACAATGAACCTGTTCAAGGGTCATTTTTCAGAAAAGGCCAACTGCCTCTACATAAAGAACTACTCCCACAGACGGGATCTCGAGCGTTATGCCCTGGCCTACCATTCCGATCTGCCGATAACGAAATATGAGTTTGACAGCGGGGCGTTCCTGAAAGGTTTCTCTCCGTTCTCGCGTCCGAAGACTGTAACTGCCGATGAGTTTACGAATTCATCTCCGGACAGGCAGCCACCCGCATTCTCCATAGGATACGACATCCGTCTGGAAGCAAAGGAGACCAAGGTCCTCAACGCTGAAATATTCTCATCAGATTCATTCGAAGACGCTCAAAAGCAATCTCTCGCATATTCCGGAAATAACCTTTATGAAACCTCTATTTCAAAACACCTGGAAAACAACACGAAGCTTCTGCTCGAGAACCGGATCTCGACCGGCGACGGCAGTTTTGACCGCTTTGTGAACGTCTGGCTCAAGCACCAGCTACACTACAACGCCGACTGGAACCGTGGCTGGGATCTGGGATTCCGCGACTGCATGCAGGACTCGGATTCATGGAGGAGACACGATCCTGGGCTCACCAGGGAGAGGATAATCGCCGCGGCCAGACATGTCTATGCTGACGGCCATACCGTCCGCAAATGGGCGAAACTGGACACGAAACTGTATTTTGACGGCGGTGTCTGGTTCGTCAACACGATAGTGGACTATATAATGGAAACCGGCGACATGCCAATCCTCCAAACCCAGCTTCCATATCTCGACGGAGGCACCGACAGCATCCTCGGACATATGAAAAGGGCGATGGACTTCCTTGACAAGCAGCGTGGGCCTGGCGGCATCTGCAGGATGGGTTACGGCGACTGGAATGACGCCCTCAACGGTATCGACCGCAAAGGCAAAGGTGAATCCGTGTGGACGACCATGGCGTTCATCTGGAGTCTCAACACCTTCATCACCCTCCTTCAAAAGGTGAAGGATGCGGATTCCGTGAAGTATCGGAAGATTGCGGGCGAACTGGCAGTGATCCTGAACGAAAAATACTTCGAAGGCGACAGATACATAAGGGCTGTCACCGATGAAGGTCTCAAGATTGGTTCCAAGGAAAACGACGGAGGAAGCATCTATCTCAATACACAGGCATGGGCCATGATTTCAGGGGTTGCCAATCCGGAGCGCACACAGGCAATCGTTGATTCAGTCCGGAAAAACCTATATACTCCGTGGGGTCCTGTACTGCTTGCACCCCCTTACACAAAATATCGCGAGGACATCGGCAGGATAAGCGCCGACAATCCCGGCACTGTAGAAAACGGTTCAAACTATGTCCATGCCGCAATGTTCTACGCCTACGGCCTGACACTCGCCGGTATGGGCGATGAAGCCCTCAAGATAATCCAGCAGGTGCTGCCGTCGAATCCCGGCAATCCGCCCGAGCAGTCCCAGCTCGAGCCATACAATGTGACAAACAGCTACGAGGGTCTGCATTCTACTCATCCCGGACGTGCGATGTTCGCATGGCGCACAGGATCCGTGGGCTGGCTTCTCAAAGTGATATGGGACGGGATGCTTGGGATAGTCCCCTCATACGACGGAGTCAGCATCCGTGCGCGTCTTCCAGGCCTGTGGAAGAAAAACGGGATCGAGGTTTCACGCAAGATACGTGGGAAAAACATAACATTCATATTCAAGCCCGGTCAGGATCGCGTTGAAAATTCGGCTCCCGTCCGGAACAATTCCACGATCCCGTATGATGAAATCCTGAAGCATTCAAGATTTCATATCGGCCTCTGACCGGAACACCGCTGACTTAAGGCTAATTCTAGAGTAGCGCGGGTCTATCTGACCCGCGAATATCGGGTCATCCGCCTAGGCGGACGAGTTACTTTTGTGAAAGCCCTTATATTAGCGCCATTTGCGTATGACTTCTGAAAATCATTTAAAGACCGTTTCAATACAATCTGCCCAATATGGCACAGACTGCGAATTCGGTTCGCAGTATCCTGGATCCGATGCTCACAGGCTGCATCCCGCATTTCTCCAGCAGCGCGACTTCATAGTCGGTAAAACCGCCTTCCGGCCCCATGCACAGGATAACCGGTTCGGCAATATTCCTTGGACATTCACAGACCGCGCCGGGATGTGCAAGCAATGGAAGTCTGCCTTTAATTATCTCCGGCAGTTCATCTTCAACAAACGGTTTGAAACGCCGTTTGACGCTGATTTCCGGCAACACAGTATCCCCGCCCTGCTCAAGCCCCAGGATAAACTGCTCGCGGGTCTCCTCATCGGACAGCACGGGGCTGTTCCAGTAACTCTTATCCACTTTCCAAGAGTCGATCACTATGAATTTTTTAACACCCATGGCAGTCGCCGCCTGAAGGATTTTCTTATATGTTTTCGGGCGCGGCAAAGCTAAAATCAGGGTCAATGGCAAAACAGGCGGAGGCTCAGATGAAAATTCGACCTGCAGTTCTATTTTTTCCGGAGTTGATGTTAAAACCTTTCCCGTTCCGATGCGGCCGTCCAGCAAACCAACTTTTATTTGATTTCCGGGAAGCGCCCGCAGTACGCCCTGTATATGCAGCAACCGTCTGGGATCGCAAACAACTGCAATTCCGTCTCCGACGAGTTCCTCTTTGTAAATTATCACAAGATTCATTATATAACCTCAGCACACAAACGGCGAACCTGTCCGAGCATGTAAAAAGGCAGGGACAACAACCGAAACGGCCTGTCCTTGCCACCAGCCAGACTTGTATGGGCATCCAGAAGGGAAGGGATATCGCTGTTGAATCGTAATCCAAACCCGAGATTCTTTTCGGAAAGGAAAAGATGCAGCGACTTGAGACGTCCGGTCGTGCCAGACTTGACTTCTACAGGGATCACATGCGAACCGAGAGCAATCAGATAGTCCACCTCCGCACTGGAATTAGGTTTGTCACGCATCCAACAGTGCAGCAAAGGCTCCTCATAGGAAGCCCCGCTCATGAGCAGATGCTGTCCGACAAGCTGCTCAGTGACAGAACCGGCATTGACCAGGGCCAGATCAGCCTCCTTACCGACATCCAGCACATTGAGTCCGCAGGAACGGCAAAGCAGTCCGACATCGAGAAAAAGTACTTTGAACGTGCGATCATCGGCTTCAGCCCCGAGCGGAACACCGTTGCCATGGCTATGCTTCACCTGCTGTGCCACACGGGACAGGAAGAGAAGCTGGAGTGCCGAACCGAGCTCCCTTGCACGTTCTTCCGGATCCACATGGCTGAACATGAACTTGCGTCCAACGAGCTGGGGAATTTTTGCGAAGACCTTTTCAACCCGGCGGTGCCTGGCTTTTGCCGCATACTTTGCAAAGTCGTCACGATAGGTCGATAAAATGCTCTGCTGAACCTGTTCGCATTCCTGATAGGATCCGCTCCTCGCAAAAGCCGCCACGGCTTCCGGCATTCCACCCACTACACAGTACTGGCGAACCAAGTCCAGAAGTTCCCGGTGCATCCCATCCGGAATGACTTCGGTCAATGTGAAGCGCATCAACCATTGCCGCAGCTTCTCACGGTCGAGGGCAAGCAGGAACTCCTCAAAGTTCATGGGGCCGAGATGCAGGTATTCAATTCGTCCGACCGGCATGGAGAACGAGTGTTCATGAAGTACAAATTCCAACAGGGAACCCGCTGCAATTACATGCAGTCCAGGCATATCTTCATGGAAATATCTCAGGGCGGCAAACACCTCAGGCACCGCCTGTATCTCATCCAGGAAAAGCAACGTCTTCCCCGGTTCAATCGTCATATTGAATCGGGCTTCCAGCAATGGCAGAATGGTTCGAGGTGTCTTGGAGGCGAAAAGGGACGCCACTTCCGGCATGCGCTCAAAGTTTATTTCCACCAAGTTCCCAAATGATTCAGATGCAAACAAACGCACCAGAAAGGATTTCCCTACCTGTCTCGCTCCTCGAATTATCAGCGGCTTGCGAGTCGCACGGATTTTCCATTCTTTCAGATAATCCAAACTCATTCTATACATATGTCATCTCCTTAAATGGTCTTTTATACCTATTAATATAGCCATTGCATGGATATATATCAAGGTGATTATAGCCATTTGAAAAAAATTTGATCTAAAAGTAGTCCGTCCCTCCATTTTATAACTCCATAGATTTTAATCTTATTTACCAAACTTGAAATGTTAAGGAGGGAAGATTATCATAATTCAGGACGGAGCATTATACAATAATTGAAAGGTACCTTGCAGTGAAAGAATTCAACAGCTTGTTCCTGGCGTCTCTCTTCTTTATGCTGGCATCCGTGGCCGCCGCCGAATCTGAGAACAAAGGAATGCTTGTCCGGTTTGAATTAAACCCTGACAATTCTCGCGTATTGAGCACCCAGAACTTGGCTCTGCCCGTTTTTGACCAGGCCTATTTGCCAATCGACCAATTCCCCGCCAAGGCTGCATTTTATCCGGTAAACACATTCAGCACCATCGACGATCAATTTAAACTTTTAGGCGCCATCGGAAAAAGCGTTCCCTTTTCCTGGAAAGAAAAAGAAACATCCATCTACTTGGTGTTCAAGGGAAAACTAATTAAGACTGACACCTATCTTCTGGAATTGAATGACTCTGCTCCGTCGTCCAAGCAAGTGGGGGACTTGAAAGATCCGTCCTTACTATATTTGCCGACCAATTTCACTTCCGAACAGGAGTTGAAGGAATCGGAACTGTATAAAAAACTCAAGTCCGCTTACAATCCCGCTGTGGCAAAGGAGATCAGATCATGGGCGGACCGCCCATCAGTCACCCCGTAGCCGACAGAGCTAACCTGAATATTTTATGAACCACCAATTTCAGCAGAAGATAACTTCCAGACTCATATTTTGGCAGCAGTGGAAGACGGACGCAACAGTTTCAAACAGAACAAATACACCAACGATATGAATGCAACTAATTCTAATATAAGTATATGCCCAGCATGGCACTTTATACCATATTTATCATAATGGTACCAAAATAGACAATAATCAATGGATTAGCTCAGGCTCTTTTCACTGGTCACCTAAAACGTGCACGGCTAGAACTCTCGATAAAGTCGAAAAGCTTTTGCCATTGAATGACATTGAAGTATCGTGTCCCGAAGGTTGGATTTTTCGGATATTAAAAGATAATAATAAGTATTTCATTCATTTTTTGGCATTAAATATCGAAGCGGTTTCATACAAAAATTTCAGAAATAAGTTTATTAACGAACCGATCATCGAAAAACTGAACTTCGTGCTAGATTCAGGTAAAGTAAGCTTTAGTACTTCAAAAAACAAAGCTGTTCTGTATTCACCAGACTTAGCTGAATCAGTAAATCTGAAAGGCGTCAAGAAACATTTCAGTTTTGAATTAAACGATATCAAAAGATATTTGGTTATCGAACTTTATTAATTAGCCCAACTTCCGCAGGCAAAAAAAAGGTTTTTTGCTGACGGTCAAATGGTGAAACCGAGGCCCATCGGGGTAAAGCTCCTAAATTTGCTAAATTTGGTCGTTGCAACTTAACATCTTTGCCATCATGGAGTAGCGGTTAATTATTAAATATATAATGAGTTCAAGCCTCTAATAAATTAAGCCATAAAATGGTAAGCGTTAAGCTGGGTGTTTATTCATTCCCCCTGCCAGTTTATCTGGCAGGAGAAGAAGATTGTAGGGCTAAAGGCTACGCCGTTAGCCCAACAATCTTCGCTTCCCGTGGGATAAACCCACGGGGGAGCTAATTCCACTGTCAGCTTGTCTGACAGTAGGCACCCAGCTTAACGCTTACATAAAATGTAACCGTTAAGCTGGGTATTTGAGGCTAATAGTTTTCTTATTCAACAACAGTATGTTGGGCTTTAGCCCGACAATTCTTAAATAGGCGGGTTAAAACCCACCATACTTATGAGGTTAACCGTACAGCTTAACGGTTACCATAAAATCGCAATTAAGCCATTCTGACATATATTCAGCCCAACTCAAAATAGGAGTGGGTGGGAGTCTAGTTCTGAGGTACTCCAATTTTCCAGATACCTTTTTCAAGAAAAGCTTCTATGGTCTGGCGGTTTGCCTTATTTATTAAATTAG